>JABFSR010000067.1 GCA_013140495.1 Verrucomicrobiota bacterium | reverse complement strand
TCGGAACTCCGGATCGTCGAGGCTGCCGGTGACCGGGAGGTTGAGGTCAATGCGCCCGTTGCGGTCCTTGAGCAGTGCCACGCCGAGCTTCACTGGCAGCTTCGTTGCGTTGGTGCTTTGGTTGCGCGCACCGAAGGTGAGTTGATCGAGCGTGATAACGTTCTCGGCCTTCATCTTGCGGTCTTCGATGTTGTAACGCAGATCGAAGGTGAGCTTGCCCTTGTTCAGCGGCCTGCCGACGAACTTCCCGGAGTAAGGATCGAATGGCGTGAGGTCGCTGTTCGTGAACGAGAGTTTCAAATCAACAAACGGGTTCTTCGCGTCGGGCAGAATTGTGCCGACTATTTCAAACGGCGCCACCGCGCTCACCTTGCCATGAATGTCCACAACGGCCTTGCTCAAACCGGGGAGCGTGAGATCGCGAATCGTGCCGTCAAACTCCTCGATGCTGGTGTTGAAATGCGGAGTCAGCGAATGGTCTGCTGCGTGAAAGGAACTTTTCACGAAGACGAGCGCGCCGATTTTGATTGGGAACGCGGCGGGTGTGGACCCCGATTCTCCCGCGACGTTGCCGGTGGCAGTGTTGGTGTCGGCGATTGACGGCTTCTCCCGCAACAACGACTGCACGTTCAACTGGCCGTTCGAGCTGACGACCAGACTCGTTTCAAGTTTTGTGAATTTGATTTCCTCCACGTTCAGCGAGTTGGTTTGAAGCGAAACATTCATGCCGCGCAGATTGAGATCATCCCACTTGGCGAAGTCATGATAGGCGACGGTATCCATGGCGGCGAAATTTGTGATGGATACGTCGCCGGTGAACTGAATCAGCGGCCCTCCGCCCGGCGAGTAACTGGCCTGGCCGTTGACTGTGAGATCGCCGGTGTTCAGGACAAGCCGTGCCTGCTGTTCGACGTAGGGCTGGATGGGCGGCAGCGCGAGATTGGTGATTGCGAGTTTCGCTTCGCCCGATGGCGGCAGCAATGTGCCGCTGGCTTCGACGCCGACCGCGCCACCGCCGCGCCAGTTGAACGCAATCGTCGCGGCAACGGGTGCGTTGCTCTGGTTGGAAAGGCCCTTCAAATTGACATGCAGATCATCGAGACCAAGTCGCGCGGGAGAGGGCGTGGCGAGATCTTCGGCAGTGACATTGAAACCATCCACGGACAATTCATCCAGAAAAGCTTTCCACGCCGCCGATGAGGCGGGCGCAGCGTTGGTGTCGGCAATCACTACGTTCACAGGTTCGTTTGTTTGCTGGACGAGGAGCGCAAGCCAGTTGAGTTGGCCGTCCGCATTCCGTCGGGCCAGAAGCGAACCGCCTTGCAAAGTCAGGATCGGAACACGGACTTCGCGGGTCGCAAGACTGGCGGAGACGCCCGTCATCGCAAAATCTTTCAACGCCAGCAGAGTTTCTTCAGGGTCGGGCGATTTGACCTGCAAGTTCGTCAGGCGCACGGCGGCGTTGGTGATTTCCAATTCGAGCGGGCTGGCCTCCGCATCAAGCCGGTAGGTGGCGTTGACGCCGAGCACGCCGTCCGTCACCTCCACGCGTGCGAATTCGGCAAGGTAGGGCGAATATTTTTTCAACGGAATGCCGAGCAGCTTGAACTCTCCGCTGGAACGCGGCGGGTTGACGGAAATTCTGCCGGACCACGAAAAACTCTCGCCGTCACCCGTTGAGGCCAGCAAAGAGTAAGGCTCGTTACGATTGCGACGCGTGGTGAAATCCTTGAGGTCAATATCCACCGGGCCGTACTCGGCATGAAATGGTCGTGCGCGCGTCAGATCGGTGACCGTCAGATTGCCGTTCGTGACGATGAGCCGCTGGACGATGACGGCGGGCAGCGATGGCGATTGATTCGTGTCGGCTGGCGGAGGCGCGGGTGCATTGGTGGCGTGAACGAAGAGGTTGGCGAAGTTGAATTGTCCGTTGGCGTCACGCACGATGCTTGCGGTGGGATGTGTGAGTTTGATTTCGCTGAACGTCCACGCCCAGCGGAACAACGACGATAGCTGAAAGTTGACGTAAAGTTCGTCGAACCCGGCGAAGGCTTCACCGTTCGTTTCGGTGAGCGACAATCCGCGAATCGTCAGGGAGAGGGCGTAGGGATTGAGTTTCACCGTTTCCACTGCCGCCGAGCGTTGGGTGAGACCGGGGAGGCGCTTGCGCAATTGCCACTTGATGATCGCGGGTGCGATGAAGAAGCCGACGACGGTATAAATCAACAATGCGATGAGTATCCGCCGTAAGCGACGGTCGCCTGGGGTGGAAGGCGATTTCAGGCGGGACAAAATTGAAGATCGGTTCATCAGTAGTGAATTGGCGGCTTCTGGACGACCGTCACCTCACTCAAGCTTAGGGATAAGTAGTCCGCCAGCAAGCCCGCTTGTGGAGAATTTGCCCCGAAACTCGGAGTTGAATCGCAGGGCGCGAACGGAGCGGGGCCTTCAGGCCGCGTCACTGCTTACCAAGCCCGCGATTCACGAATGTTCAAAACCATGCGGACGGTGAAGCGGCGTCAACGCCGCGCTCCTGCGGCCTGGAGTTGGCCATGTGCTTTCGTAGCTTTGGAAAGCAAGCGGGTCTTGGCGCGTGACATTGCGCCAAGACCCGTTGTTGCATTTCCGGAGAGTTCTATTTTTGAGGTTGCGTCTCTGACAATTGAGCGGCGGGCCATGGGTTGGGCCACGACCCGCCGCCAGTTCATCCGTGCGCCGGGCAGAATTGCTGGCGCAAGGTGATTCTTTATTGGGCCGGGTTCAATACCCAGACCACGGCGTGACGGGTACCGTCAGCTTTGGCCATGAAGCCGGAGATTGTGCCATCAGCATCAACCGCCAGAGCCTGTGCGCCGACAAAGCCCTCAGGGAGGAAGGCATTGAGGTCAACCGACTGGTAATTCGCATCCCAGACGATGGCGTGGCTGTAGGCCGGAGTGCCGAACTTGGATTGATCACCCGCGTAGCCGACAATCAGCGACCCATTCATGGCGAGCGCGTAGCTGTGGGACAAGGCCACCCCGGGCAGATTGTTCACAGGATACGGATGGATGTTGATCGCACTGGCGGCGGTGCCGGTCCAGACTGTGGCGTAGTAGAAGCGAGCGTCTTTGTTGCCTTTGGCGGCTTCGACTCGCACGCGCACGTCGTAGCCTGCGTAACCGACCTGACGAGTTCCGTCGGTCGCATTCGCAACCGACATCGTCGCGCCGTTCGGCTGGAGAACAACGAGTGATTTACTCGTGCCGCGCCAGAGTGCTGCGTTGGCCTGACTCTTGATGACATAGCCCACCTGCTGTCCACCGCCGACACCGTAGGCCTGTGCGCCGTTACCGCCGTCGCCAAGGTCAACGGGCGTACCGGTGGCCGCGTCCCACAACATGGCGTGGGTCATGCCGAAAGCAGTGCCATCCTTGTTCAATCCGGTGGCGTAACCGACGATCTGGTTGCCATCAGTGGCCTGAGCCTGGCCGCCTACGTTGGTGAAAGGAATGGCGAGCGTTGTGGCGCTGTCTCCTGAACCATGCCAGAGCATTGGAACAGCACGGTTGGCCGTCGAGGCCCCTGCGCCCCAACCGACTTGCAGACTGCCGCTGTTGTCGAGCAAGGAGGAGCGACCCGAAACGCCATTCACGACATCGTCGAGCGAACTCGGATGCAGGTCGGCTGTTCCAGTGGCGTCCCAAAGTGTGGCGCGCGTGAGACTGCCGTAAATGCCGCCGGCAGTGTAGCCCGCTGCAACGCCTCCGGTGATGCCGGTGGCCACGCCGTTGCCGGCGTCAGGCGTGAGGTCAACGACCGTGTAGGTCTGGGCGTTCAAGTTGGAACACATCAAAGCCGAGAGGCCAAGGGCGAGGAGGAGTGGAGTTGCAAACGCGATGGGGCGTGATGCAGTGATTTCTTTTATTGTTCTCATAGTTGTCTATTTGTTTGTTTCTTTGGCGCATCCCTCCGCCCAACCGGAACAAAGAACGCGCACACCGCACGCTTAGCAACGCTGGTGCCGCAGATGGAAAGTTTATTTTTGACGCGTCGCTCTGTACGACTTTTTGAAAAAGTTCAGTTCAGAACCGGCTTTATTTTCAGGCCAAAAAGCCCCGCTCAATGACGGAGATTAAAAATCCGGCTTTCGCATGGATGGAATAACTACAGTGGCAAGTTACCGCCCGACCTGGTCAGTCGTGTTGCCATAGCGGAACAAAAGCGATCCGCTTGCGGAACATTGTCTGGAGGTCGTCAGCGTTGGTTGTGGCTCGATCACCAGCATCAACAAGCTGCGGACTGTTCATTGCGCCACAGGTTCTTTCTCGAAGCAATGGAGGGATTTTTCCGTGCGGATATAAACGCGATTTTTATCAAGCACGGGAGTGCCGTAGATTTTTCCGTCGAGTTTCTGCGATGAAATCACCCGCCATTGCGGTTCGTCGGCAACCGCGGTGACGATACCTGCCTCGCTTGCAAAATAGACCTTTCCATCGCCGGCGACCGGCGAGGCGTAGTAACTGCCGGGGCCGGGCAGACGCTCTTCGGATAAAAGTTTGCCGCTCGCTGCTTCCAGCCTGGTTGCGATTCCGCCGTCTTTGACCATCCACATCACACCGTTGAGAACAATGGGCGTCGGCACATAGGGCACGCCACGGCGATATTTCCATACTACGGCTTTGTCGGTCAGGTCGCCGCGGCCCGATGGTTTGATGGCCAAGGCAATGTTTTCCGCACGATTAAACACGGTTGCCATGCGTTCCCATTCCGGTTGGTTCAGCAATCCATCCTGGTCAAGGTCCATGCGGTAGTAGCGGTCGAGCACGGCGCCGTCATCAATCTCTTCCTTTGAGAGTTTGCTGTCATTGTTCTTGTCCCATTTTTCCAGGGCGTTCTTCCAGGAGCCAAAGTTCAGTCTCGATCCGGCGTCGCCACCCGGAGCCCACGCCGCCATAAAGATTGTATCTCCCACAGGTACAGGAGACGGGATGACAATGCGGGCAAGCCCGTTGACCCACCATAGCTTTTCTCCATTTGCCGGATCGTAGCCGGCGAGTTCAAGCGCGCCTGCCACGAGCAATTGTTTGCGGCCAGCCTGCGTCCAGAGTGCGGGCGTGGAGTAGCTGCGAACGGCATTCGGGCGTAAAGTTTTCCAGAGGATTTTTCCGGTGCGCTTGTTGAACGCGATCAGGAAACTGTCAATGTCGTGATCCTCGCAGAGAATGACCTTGTCATCCACGAGCATTGGCGAACTGCTCGCGCCGTATTCGTCACGAAAGGGACCGAGGGGTTGCTCCCATAGTTTTCTCCCTTTCAGATCGTAGCAGATCAAGCCGTAACTGCCGAAGAAGACAAAGAGACGTTTGCCGTCGCAAGCAGGCGTTGCTGAGGCTGGATTGCCCATCGTGTCATGAATTTGTTCGATGCGCGTCGCAGGCGTCTTTTGCTTCCACAGAACATGACCGCTTTCCTGATCCAATGCCACGGTGGCCAGTTCGCGGTCAGTAGCACGGTATGTGGTGAAAAAAACGCGACCGCTCGAAATGATGGGCGAGGATTGTCCGGAATCCACGTCAGTCCGCCAGCGCAGCTTCGTCGGCGCATCGAACCGTTCCGGAAGGGAGGACGCGTTCTTGTTCGCAATGCCGGTATCAGATCGAAAGAAGGTTGCGTTGCTCGGTGTCTCTGCCTGACAGAGGTGTGCAGCGATGGTCAATTGCGCCAGGATCAAAACGAATCTGAGAATAGAAATCATGGTTTGTCGTATTGGGGCGGATGGATACACGCACCGGGCGCTTTGCGCAATCTTCGTTCATCGACCCAATGCCAGCGCGGATTCATAGGCGGCAAGAAACTTTTTCGCCATCAATTCGGGCGAAAGATATTCGCGCTGTTTTGCGAGAGTTTCCGGGTCAACCAGTCCTTTGCCGAACAATGGATGCGCACATGCAGCCCGCAATGCCTTTACGAACGCTTCAAGATCGTCGGGCGGAAAGAGCATTCCGTTCTTCTCATGCACAATGTAGTCGGGAATGCCGCCGACGGTCGAGGCGACAACGGGAACTCCCGCCACGGCGGCTTCCTTGACGGCATTGGGACTGGTGTCGGCGCGTGTCGGCATGAGGAGCATCGTGGCGGATTCGAGTTCCCTGGCGACTTCGTGTGGCTGAAGATGGTGTTTGAACTTGATGCGACTTTTCGTCCGTTCGCTGATCGTTGTTTCGAGGGATTGAATGTAGCCGGGAACGGGATTGGTGATGATGGTGAGCGTGAAATCGAATTCACCTGAGAGTTGTTCGGCAGCGGCGAAAAGCAGGTCGGTTCCCTTGCGATGACTGACGCTGCCGATGGAAACGAAATTCATCGGGTGCGTCAATGGGCGGCGTTGCACGCGATGAAAGGCGTGGTTGGGCGCGTGCTCGGCTTGGTGAATTTTCGGTCCGGGGAAATGTTCCTGAAGGAACTTCACAGCGAAATTGGATTCAGTGGTTACAACAGGCGCATGTCGGAGGCTCACGCGTTCGATGTATTCGACGATGCGGTCGTAGAGCGGGAGTTTGATTATCTGCTTATACCACGCAAACAACCCCTGGATTGTCATCACGTAAGGGTAGGGGAGTCGTCGGGCAATAAGGGATGCGCCTTTTTCGCTGCCCCATGCGTGGACGAGATCGGGGTTGATTTCTTTGCAGACTCTGCGAATCCGGAGCGTGTCCAGCCAGAACCACGAAGCCAGCCGCATTTTCGGCGACGCTTTCAGGACGTGAAACACGCAACCATTCTGCTCGAAGCTGAAGTCGCGTTCAATCTGACCTCTAAACAGGATGACGTGAAGCTTGATGCGTGGTTCCTTTTGGAACTCGCCAAGCAACACCAACTGCCATGTGGCGGGGTGACGTCTTGGCAGGTGTCGGAGCGCCGCTGGGACTTCGTTGATCCACTCGATTGGGAAATCCGAAATCCATGCGACAGTGACAGCTTTGTTGGTCACTGTTGGCATGGTGTCCGGGCAAATGTTGCGGCTGTTGTGCTCGTATCGCAGAGCATCGTTTCTGATTCCATGTCAGGAAGCATAGCCGCTGAACGATGGGTATTTCAATCTTCAACACGGGCGAGCGGCCCGCCCATGAGAACGGGCATCCCTTCTGGACGCCACAGCCAGCAATGCCTTCGGCGCGGGCGCGGGTATCGGATGTTTCACCTTTAGCTCAATGTGCAGGTCGCGGAGTTGTTTTGGCTCGGCTGTAGCGGCAGTCGCCCTGACGCTACGGTTCCAACCCATGCACCTTCGGCCAGCAGCCGCGCACGGACGGCGCGTGCAAACGCAACGTGGCATCGTTGCCTATCCACCCCGGCTTTCCCGCCGCATCCACAAACGCCACGCCAATGGGCAGGTCTGGTCGTTCATCCGCCATGCGAATCATCTCCGCCTCTGCCGCGTCGCTCATCTCGGTCCACGCCATCTTGAGTTTCACCGGATCAAGGGCGCGGGCCTGGATTTCTTCCAGCTTGGCCGGATCAATTTTCGCAAATCGCCGCATCATTTTGAGCAATGAGAGTGGTGTGAATCCGGGATCTTTGCCGCACGCCGCCCAACAAATGGCCGGCAGCGGAAACATCCGGTGCAACTCCAGGATGTCCACATAGTCCCGCGTTTCCGTGCGGGCGGAAAGCGCCAGCGCCTTGTTTGTCGCGATGTCGAACAAGTGCAGCCGCCAGCCCAACAACGGATCGCGTTCAATCGGGAAGTAACGGAAGGCCGAGTCCGCCGCCCAATCTATCTCCACGGATTCGTTGCCGCGACTCACCCTGGCTTTGCGAAACGTGGCGTCTTCTTTCCACTCATTGTGGCGCGACGGAGTGTCCACCGCAAAACCCGCGCGCCGCAAGCTCTCCATGTCCCGATTGCTGGCACGCGTCACTTCCTCGGCGAGTTCGTGGAAGATGTCGAAGTCATGCGAAAAGCGCGCCGAGTCAGCGGCGACATTCAACACAATGCCGCCGGCAAAATGACTTTCCTCGCTGCGATTTCCGGCGAGGACGGCTAGGATGTCTTTTTGTAAAGCGGTGAGAGGCATTTGTGTAAGTCCTGGGCGTCCCACCAAGCGCGGCGGTCGCCGTATTCTCGAAGGTGTTCCACCACCAAACGCACGTCCTCCAAGTGGCGGATGCGTGCTTCCGGATGACGAAACCAAAAGCACTCCGGATGACTTCGCACCAAGGACGCCGCGCGCGCACACAATTCCGCCGGGGCGGGCGTGGGCGACGGCAGTTCGTGCAATTGATCCGGCTCGGCAGCCATGAATCCAACGTAAGGATGATGGAAGCACAGGGCAAGGAATCGTTGCCATGGTGTAGCGGCAGGCATCCTTGCCTGCCGTAGAGCCGGGCTTCCCAGCCCGGCGGAAGAGACCTCACGCAAAATCAAGCGCGTGGAAAACTTCAAAGCATGTCTCGCAGTCCACCGTTCCTTCAGGGAGGCAGGATGCCACCCTCTACGTCAGGCAAGGATGCCGGACGCTACAAATCCTGTCGGATTTTGACTATGGCGGGTACTATCCAACGAGTGAACGACCAAACCGACCAACAACTCTTGCGCGACTACGCCGAGCGCCAATCCGAAGCCGCGTTTGCCGCCGTCGTCCAACGCTACGTTGATCTGGTTTATTCCGCCGCCTTCCGCATGGTTTGCGACGCCCACGCCGCCAAGGACGTGACGCAAGGCGTCTTTATTACACTCGCCCAAAACGCCCGACAGCTCACAGACCGCCCTGCCTTGGCTGGTTGGCTACATGGCACGGCACGAAACCTCGCGGTTAAAACCATTCGCTCGGACGTGCGCCGTCGTGCCCGGGAACAGGAGGCCGCTGTCATGAACGAAATACTTTCCGCCCACCCGGACGCCAGTTGGGAGCACATCGCCCCACATCTTGATGACGCGCTGGGTGAATTGAGCGAACCCGACCGCGACGCCGTGTTGCTCCGCTATTTCAAGAACCACGATCTCCGCACCGTCGGCGCAACGCTCGGCATCAGCGAGGATGCCGCGCAAAAGCGCGTCAGCCGCGCCGTGGAACGCTTGCGCGAATTTTTCGCCAAACGCGGCGTCACCATCGGCGCTAGCGCACTCGCCGTCGTCATCTCCGCCAACGCCGTGCAAGCCGCACCGGTGGGTTTGGCCCTCACCATTTCCACCGCCGCCGCTCTTGCTGGAACAACTCTTGCCACCACCGCAACTGTTACCGCCACCAAAGCCATCGCCATGACTGCACTTCAGAAAACCATCGTCACCGCCACCATCGCCGTCCTGGCCGGAGCGGGAATCTACGAAGCCCGCCAAGCTTCGCAACTGGGCGACAAAGTTCAAATGCTCCTGCAGCAGCAAGCGCCGCTGTTGGAGCAAGTAGAGCAGTTACGGCAAGCATTGACCGATGCAACCAATCGAGTTGCGGGCCTATCCGACGAACTTGTCAGTGCCAAGAAGAACAATCCGGAATTACTCAAACTTCGAGGTGAGGTTGGTGTTTTGCGCGCTCAACTGGCTGATGCGAACAATATCAAAAGCCAACTCAAGCAGCCGCCATTGGCTTCGGCTCGCGCGTATTACGATCGCGCAGGAACTCACTACATAAATCACGACTACGAAGCCCAACTGGAGGACCTCGACAAAGCCATCGAACTCGACCCAAACATGGCCGAAGCCTATTTCATGCGCGGCAATCTCTATGCGTCGAATCTCCCGAAGCACAGGGGTGGATACGAAAAAGCGATAGCCGACTACACGCGCTGCTTAGCGATCAAACCTAACGACGCTGGAGCGCGATGGAACAGGGCAATGCACTATCCTGATATAAGACGCTACGACGAAGCTATTGCCGATTGGGCAATCTATATTGAAGGCGACACTGATTTCTCGCTGCAAGGCGAGGGAAAGACCAAGTCGCTTGCCGGAGCGTATTTTTATCGGGCACGAGTCTATCAGCAGAATAAGAAAGATTATCCCAAGGCGATTGCCGATTACACGGCGGCATTGGAACTGAATCCCAGTATAGAATCGGCACATCGCCAGCGCGGAAAATGCTATGAATTGATAGGCGAAATGGATAAGGCACAACAAGATTTCGCGATTGAGCCAAAAAACTGACGGTGTTGTGTCCCGACAGGGACAATTGGAAATTAGCCAGCCACGTTGTTGCTGGATGATCGTTCAAATGAGAATCCGTCCTGAAGGGACGGCGGAATTCCCCCGCGCCTTCCGTCGTCGCTCCGCGACGTGAATTTAACCACGACCCAAACCAGACACTTCGTGTCTGCCTAATTTCCGCCGCCGCTTCGCGGCATGGATTACGCCTTGGGCGGCGTGGGCGGCGGTTGCTTCACCCTCAGCTCGAGGTGCAGGTCGCGCAGTTGCTTGGGCTCAACCATTCCCGGTGAATCGGTCATCAGGCACGTGCCTTTCGCGGTTTTCGGAAACGCGATCACGTCGCGGATGCTTGGGGTGTTGCAGAGGATCGCGATGAGGCGATCAAAGCCGAGCGCGATACCGCCATGCGGAGGTGCGCCGTATTTGAAGGCTTCGAGCATGTAACCGAAGCGGGCTTGCACCAAGTCCGGCGGAATTTGCAGCAGTTCTTCGAAGATCGTCTTCTGCACGGCGGGCTGGTGGATACGGATCGAGCCACCGCCGAGTTCCACGCCGTTCACCACGATGTCGTAGTGTTGGCCGCGGACTTTCTTGGGGTCGGACTTGAGCAGCGGGATGTCGGCAGCCACCGGCGCGGTGAACGGATGATGGCTGGAATACCAGCGGTTCTGTTCGCGGTCGAAACCGAGCAATGGGAATTCGATGACCCAGAGAAAGCTAAACTGGTCGGCGGGAATCGTCAGCTTCCCCTGCCCTTTCAACACGTCGGCGCAGTAGAGACGAATCTTGCCGAGGATTTCGCAGGCGTTGAGCCATTGATCGGCGGCGAACAGGATCAAGTCGCCTTCCACGATCTTAAGCTTGGCGATTAACGCTTGCTTCTCCGCGTCGTTGAAGAATTTTACGATGGGCGATTTCCATTCGCCATTCTCAACCTTGATGTAGGCAAGACCTTTCGCGCCAAAGCTCTTGGCGTATTCGGTCATCGTTTCGATCTGGCCCTGGGTCGCGCCGGCCATGCCCTTTGCGTTGAGAGCTTTCACCACGCCGCCATTGGCAATCTGGCCGCTGAAAACCTTGAACGCACTCGCCTTGAATTCCTCGGTGAAGTCCACGAGTTCCATGCCGAAGCGCGTGTCGGGCTTGTCAATGCCGTAGCGATTCAAGGCTTCCTCGAAACTGATGCGCTTGAACGGCGTAGGCACGTCCACGTTCAGCGCGATCTTCCAGACGCGCTTGAGCAGACCTTCGATGAGCGCGTAGATGTCTTCGCGTTCGATGAAGCTCATCTCCAGATCCAGCTGGGTGAATTCGAGCTGACGGTCGGCGCGCTGATCTTCGTCGCGGAAGCAGCGAGCCAGTTGATAGTAGCGCTCCACGCCCGCCACCATGAGCATCTGCTTGAACTGCTGCGGGGATTGCGGCAGGGCGTAAACCGTGCCGGGTTCGCGGCGATTCGGAACAATGAACTCGCGCGCGCCTTCCGGCGTGGACTTGAACAGAATGGGAGTTTCGACTTCGAGGAAACCTTGTTCCTCCATGTACCCGCGCGTGGCGTTGGCGACCTTGCTGCGGAGACGGAGGTTGCGGGCCATCTCGGGCCGGCGCAAATCGAGGTAGCGGTATTTGAGTCGCAATTCCTCGTTCACCTTGCTGGACACTTCCGGGTCGTCCACGGGGAACGGCAACACCTCGGCCATGTTCAACACTTCGAGCGCCGTGGCCATCACCTCGACTTCGCCGGTGGGGATTTTGGCGTTGTTGGTGCCAGCGGGTCGTTGGCGGACCTTGCCGGTGATGCTCACAACACACTCGCTGCGCAGGGAAGCGGCTTGATCAAACAATTCCTTCGCGAGGTCGGAAGGGTCGAACACGGTCTGGGTGCGGCCCTCGCGGTCGCGGATGTCAATGAAGATGAGGCCGCCGAGATCGCGGCGGGAGTGAACCCAGCCGGAGAGCGTGACGGTTTGCCCGATGTGAGCCGGGCGCAGTTCGTTGCAGTGATGCGTGCGTTTCATGTCTGTGTTGGAGTTCAAGCTTTAGCTTGTCCCCCTCTGCCTGAGACAGCCGGAACAAGCTAAAGCTTGAACTCCAACTCGCCCCAAGCGAACGCGGATGATGGCGGTGAAACACTCCGAGTTCAAAGCAATTTTGGCGGCGAACCGGTTGTTTTCGCTTTGCTGAATCCGCGCCGCGCCTATCCTGCGCGTGTGATCGAGTCATTGATCGGACAACTCAAGAACGGAAAACCGCTGTCGCCTGCGCAGATCAGCGACGTTGTCCGCCAACTCGTCGCCGAAAATGTGGGCGTGGAGTTGAAGGCTGATTTTCTTACCGCTCTGGCGATCAAAGGTGAAACACCGGAGGAAATCGCCGCGTTCGCAATGGAGCTACGCGCACTTTCGATCCAGCCGCCGATTGATGCTCAAACCCGCGCTCGCGAAATCCTTGATGTCTGCGGCACCGGTGGTGATCACCTGGGCACGTTTAACATTTCCACCACGGTCGCCATCGTCTGCGCAGCAGCGGGCGTCACGGTGGCCAAGCACGGCAATCGCGCAATCACGTCGAAGGCCGGGAGCGCTGACGTGCTCGAAGCGCTCGGTGTGAAGATTGATCTGTCGCCGGAAGAATCCGCCCGGCGTTTACGAGATCATGGATTCGCCTTTTTTTTCGCGCCAAATTATCACCCGGCGTTTAAGCACATCAGCCCTGCCAGGAAACTTTGTGCATCGCGTGGTCAGCGGACAATTTTTAATTATCTCGGCCCATTGTTGAATCCCGCGCGTCCGACCGCCCAACTCATGGGCGTGCCGTTCCACGCCCTGTGCGAACCGATGGCGCACGTGCTTCAAACACTCGGCGTCCGGCGTGGGATGGTTGTTTCCGGAAAAGTCCCGAGTCCAATGTCCGGAGTCCAAAATCTCGATGAACTTTCCACACTCGGAGAAAATGTGATCGCGGAGTTTTATCAGGAGCGGGGTTTTACGACTTCAACGCTCGACCCGAATCAATTTCCACTTCAACCCGCGACGCTGGACGATTTGATCGGCGGTGACCGGGACACGAATGCGGAAATCATCCGCAGGATTTTGCGCGGGGAAGATCGCGGCCCGAAACGGGATGCCGTGTTGTTGAACGCGGGGGCTGCATTATTCGTGGCAGGAAGCGTCCGCTCAATGAGCGGGGGATGGGAAAAAGCCGCGCTCGTGTTGGACGACGGCGCGGCATGGACAAAACTTTTGGAATTATGGGAGAAGTAATTCCCGGGAATGACGATCAAGTGGGACCGTTGTCATTCGAGGGCGGATTCGTCGGAACAAACTTCGCGCCGGTGGTGAAAAAACCGGAGTTGATGGTCGTGCCAAATGTCTCCGTAGGCTGTGTGGCCAACTGGAAGCTACCGCGAACACCGAGGCCGGAGCGATTCATGAAACTCATGCTCGACCCAACGTTTTTTCGGAGAAGCATTGTGATTCTTGCCGTGCCTCGAGCTTCGTTGTCACCGCTCAAGAACACGAAGGCCAGTCGCTCTACCACGCTTCCATTCGCGTTGGATATTGATTGCCCACCATCGAACGACATCGCCACGCAAAGAACCGCGCCGTCGGTGACCTGCACGACTTGAATTGCATCTGCATCCAAATCGTAAACCAACTGAAGATTCGTGATGCTTGTGAAACCGTGCTCCCGTGCGCACGCGCGCAGCACGTCTCTTCCTGAATAATTGGATTCCACCAGCCTGCCAGCGCGATTCGTCTGGATGCAGGTGGAAACGAAGTTGACCTTGTAGGCGTTGTCGCCGGCGGCGTGGGCATTGAATGCCGCCAGGCTGTGAGTTAGTAACGAGATGATGAACAGAGGGATTATTTTTACGACTTTCATGGCTAGATTGTGATTGAGAATTCAATCACTCCTTTCGATGAGAATACACTCCATGTTGAATTACTTTTCAAGAGCGAACCTTCAAACGAACACATTTATTTTACACAACTGTTTCAACTCTCGAAAGGAAGTTGGTTCTTAAGACAAAACCTGTCAGCTTTTGAGGCAACTTCCTGCACGAAGCATTTCCTTGACGGCGAAGCACGGCGATGCTGTAAATGAGCGGCAATCAAACCTGCGAATGCAGTGATTTGAGAAATCATCCGACACAGGCTGGAAATTTAGCGACGCTATGGCCGACATCTCTTTCATTTGTCCTCAGTGCAACCAGAAGATCACCTGCGATGAGCTATGGGGCGGTCACGCGTTGCAATGTCCCTCATGCCAAAACTCCATCAACGTGCCGCAGTCTGACGTTCCGGCAGCGGCGCCGATGGTTGAATCTACGCCACCGCCGCCACAACTCGTGCAAGGCCATCTCGCCCCGCCGGCACCCGGCAGAGCGCCCATTGGCAGTTCGCGTCCGTCCCAACAGACCGCGCGCACCACGGCTCCCGTTTACCGGAAATTAGACAAGCCCAAGGCGGAAAAGAAAAACATCCCGCTGCTCATTCTCAAAATTGTTCTTGGCGGCACAGCATTCTGCGTGGCGTTTTACTTCGCGTTCCAATGGGCTTCGGGCAAACAAACCATTTTCAACAAGAAGGCAGACGAGGCAGCGAAGAATTCCGACGGCGGTCAACTCGGTCACATTGCAGAGTTGAATGCAGTGCTTGATGCCACGGACACGGTCAGACGGGGCGACGAATCTTCGGAGCGTTCCGCCAAGGCCTACGTCCCGCGTCGCCCCGGCAGTGGCGGTGCAGATGCAGCAACAGCGGAGGATGCCAACTCGAAGCCAGAAGCTGCGTTGCCGATCATTGCTCCGGTCTGGACGCTCGATGTCGTGAATGCGCAAATCCCGGAGGGTCGTGCGAACGGCTTGATCTCCGGCACCAATTTCGTTGTGGATTTTGCCCGGCTCGACATGGTGAATGGCGCGCCGGTGTTAAGCATGCGTCAGGGCACAAACGCCTCCCCAGACCGGGAATTGATTGTTTATCTCCGCGTCAAACCGGGGGATAAAGTCGCAGGAGGCTCATGGGCCGTGACAAAGGACATGAAAGGTCCGCTTGTTCCGAAAGTTACCAAACGGTGGAAACCCAACCCTAAGTATGCTGCAACACGAAAGGATTTCGACACGGGATACGCTTTGAAGTTGGAACTCGGAGAAATCACGGACGGCGAAGTGACTGGAAAAATCTTCGTTGCTTTGCCCGATCCCGAAAAGAGCGTCATTGGAGGGATATTCAAAGCAACTGCGAATCTCGGGGACTCGACCAGTCCAACCGTTCTCCAGAATGGCCTGCCCGCTCCACAAAGAACCCTCAGAGACAATTACCGACGACAATGATTGAGTGGCTTGGACGGTTTCATCCGCTGCTGGTGCATCTGCCCATCGGCTTCATTGTTTTGCTGGCCGTCTTGGAATGGCTGGCACTACGCCCCCAATGGAAGGAACTCACTGCCGCCACCCGGGTCATTCTTGCGCTCAATATCCCGACATCCATCGCCAGCGTGGTGTGTGGCTGGCTGCTGGCGCTTGATGGCAGCTACGAATCGGGCGCGCTGTTCTGGCATCGGTGGCTGGGGACAGGCGTTGCAGTTGCTTGTTTGATTTTGTGGATGCTGCGCCAGCGGGGCTGGCAGAGTGGCTATCGTCGCGGAGTCTGGGCCACGGTTGTTCTGCTTGCGATTGCAAGCCACTTCGGCGGTTCACTTACCCACGGGGACAGCTTTCTTTCCTGGCCCAAACAGAAAACTTCCGTACAAGAAAACGGACAGGCTGATCGCACGACCCAACCCGTGTATTCCGCAATCGTTCAACCCATCATCAACAAGTATTGCGTTCAATGCCACGGCCCGAAGAAAACGAAAGGCAAACTTCGGCTCGATACGTTTGAGAATCTCTCCAAAGGCGGTGATTCCGGAGAAGTCGTCGTGTCAGGCGACTCCGAAAAAAGCCTGCTCATCAAGCGACTCTTGCTGCCGGTGGAAACTGACGAGCACATGCCACCCGAGGCCAAGCTGCAACCAACGCAGAATGAAGTCGAGTTGCTCCGTTGGTGGATTGACGCGGGCGCACCCACGGACAAAACAGCCGCTGAATTGAAAGCGCCGGAAACAATCCTCCGATTGCTTAAACCATGAAGTGTTTCTTCGTATTGCGTGCTCCGTGTTGCGCCAAACGGCAACATGAGTCAACCCCCGGCTACTTGACGTAACACACATCGCGCATCACATCCTTCCTACCTGACACCTGCCTCCCATGCTAGACCACGAACTCATACCCGCCGCCGACAAGAATTCCCGCGCTCTCATGGTCATGTTGCACGGATTGGGGGACAGCATCGAAGGCTACCGCTGGTTTCCAGAGGCAATGAACCTGCCTTGGCTGAACTATGCGCTCGTCAACGCACCCGACGAATACTACGGCGGCTTCTCGTGGTACAACATCGCCGGCGACCACACGCCAGGTGTGACCCGCAGCCGCAAGATGATCTTCGATCTTCTCGACGATTTGCGGCGGCGCGGCTTTCCGACGGAGCAGACGACACTCGGCGGATTCTCGCAAGGCTGTTTGATGTCACTTGATGTCGCGCTGCGTTATCCGCACAAACTCGCGGGGATCGTTGGCATCAGCGGCTACGTTTTTGAAACCGAAAAAACTCTGACAGAACTTTCTCCCATTGCCAGGCAGCAACGATTCCTCGTTACTCATGGCACAATGGATCCCATCGTCGCCTTCGCCCGGACAAAGTCCCAAATCCAGCGTCTTCAATCCGCAGGAATCCAGATCGCGTGGCATGAGTTCGCCAAGCCCCACACCATCGCGGGCGAGACAGAATTGAATTTCATCAGGGAATTTGTCAGTCGGGGACATCCTGTTGCTGCAATGGCGCGCTGATCTGATTCGACTTGTCGGTTCTCCACACTACCGCCCGGGTTCGCCCTCGGGAGTCTTTCTCTTGCCACCACTGGTCCGGAATCCGCAATTGCCTTCCATTGTCGGGTCTGCAATCAGCCTCCAAGTTGTCCCGCCGTGACAAACGGCGAAAACGGAAACCGCTAAAGGGGCTGGCGGTCCGTAGCTGGTCTGCTTGTGCTATTCTCTCTCCGGCGCGAGCAGGCCAGTCCATTTGTGGGTGCGCCGGTTGTTCCGTTGTCGTGAGGGACGCAACCGGCGCACCGCTCTGCGGAGGGCACAGAGCTTCTTCAGCGGAGGTCAGACTTCCACACGGCGGTAAGCGCCGGGCAGAAAAGTTTGTTCGGGCCGCAGGTCGCCGGGGTTGCGCCAGTCCATCGCGCTGTTGACGGCGGCGCGCATTTTGCCAAACCACCACGCTCCGCGCGCCATGCGGTTCTCGCGGCGACCGCGCCTGTTCGGGCGGACTTGTTTGCTGATGCCGAGTTCCAGTTGTTCGATTGTTGTGTCCGTCATGTTGAACCTTTCGTTGTTGTTCATGCGTGCATTCTGGGACAGGGGGTCAGACAAATTCCGTCCAACGAGAAAGAAAGTTAAAAGAATTTTCCGGACTGTGGCAGAACGCCAATCGCGTGAAAACTGGGTGATTTGAAGCCAATTTGACTTTGACAACCGCGTTTGCAATGCTCTTGCCGCAGCCTAAGTCCGGCTGGAAG
>JABFSR010000052.1 GCA_013140495.1 Verrucomicrobiota bacterium | reverse complement strand
GGCGAAAAACTCTGGTGTACGAACGGCACTAAGGCCGGCGTCATTGCGGTCATGGCCAAGACGCCGCCAAAGGAATCGAAAGGCAAAAAGAAGGATCAGATCACCGAATTCATCGTCGAAATGGATTCGCCGGGCGTCGAGGTGATTCATCGCTGCCGGTTTATGGGATTGAAGGCGCTCTACAACGGCGTCATCCGCTTCACCAACGTCCTCGTGCCGCGCGAAAACATTTTGCTCGCGGAAGGCAAGGGCCTGCGCGTTGCGCTGACCACGTTGAACACGGGCCGGCTCACATTGCCCGCCGGTTGCACGGGATTGGCGAAGCGTTGCCTGGAAGTTTCGCGCAAGTGGGCGAACGAGCGCGTGCAATGGGGCGCGGCCATCGGCAAACACGCGGCCATCGCCGACAAGCTCGCGCGCATGGCGGCCAACACGTTCGCGATGGAATCCATGACGCTGCTCGCCGCGAGTCGCGTGGACCGCGACAAGCACGCCGACATCCGCCTCGAAGCGGCGATGTGCAAGATGTGGGGTTCGGAAATGGCATGGGAAATCGTCAACGAAGCAATGCAGATTCGCGGCGGACGCGGCTACGAGACTGCGCTGTCGCTCAAGGCGCGAGGCGAAGAGGCTGTGCCGCTCGAACGGCTGCTGCGCGATTGCCGCATCAACACGATCTTTGAAGGCTCAAGCGAAATCATGCGCCTGTTCATTGCCCGCGAAGCGCTTGACCCGCATCTGCAAGTTGCCGGCGCAGCGCTGGATTCGCGATTGCCGATGGGCAAACGTCTCGGCGCAGCGATGAAGGCCGGATTGTTCTACGCCCGCTGGTATCCGAAACAATGGCTGCCACTTCAGGAATGGTTTCAAGCTGGCGGTGGCAACGCAACTTTCGCCAAGCATCGTCGCTACGTCGCTCGCACAAGCCGAAAACTTTCACGCGCGCTTTTTCACGCGATGCTGCGTCACGGCCCAAAGCTGGAGAAACAGCAGGTGTTGCTGGGTCGCTACGTGGACATCGCCACGGAATTGTTCGCGATGACCGCGACCTGCCTCCGGGCCGAGCGGATGCTCCAATCCAACGACCACACGATGGAGAAAGCCGACCTGGTCGCATTGGTAAATTGTTTCACCCGCATGTCGAAGTTGCGAATCGCGCGGCACTTTGCAGGTATTCACAACAACGCTGACAAGTGCGGCTATCAACTCGCCAAGCAGGTGCTCGCGGGCAAACTATCTTCAATTGAAAACGGCATTGTGAGTTAACGAGTGGAGGCGGGATGTGTCACTCGTGCGCGACTCCTGACCGTGTCAGTTGGCAGAATCTTCAGATTCCACCCGTCGAATCGCCGTCCAAATAGCCTCGCACGTCGCAGGAGATGAGAGCGCCACTTCACTTTTGCCTGAACCGAACGCAGCCACAGCATCACGTATCGCCTCGCGCACGGAGATGGCAAGCATCAGCGGTGGTTCACCCACCGCCTTGCTTCCGTGGACCACATTGTTCTGCTTCGCTTGCGGCAGCAATGCCACGTTGAAGATTTGGGGTGTGTCACCGATGGACGGAATTTTGTAAGTGTCTGGCGAGTGGGTGAGCAGCACACCTTTGTCATCCCACTTGAGTTCCTCCGCCGTGAGCCAGCCCATGCCCTGAACAAAGCCGCCTTCGATCTGGCCACGATTGACGCCCTCATTTATCGAATCACCGACATCCTGAAGAATATCCACGCGCAGCACGCGGTGCATTCCAGTGAAGCCATCCACCTCGACTTCAGTGACCGCCGCGCCATTTGCAAAATAGTGAAATGGCTTGCCGCGTCCCGCCACGCGATCCCAATGAATCCCCGGCGTGGCGTAATAACCGGTCGCGGACAAGCTGACACGTAAGTGGTACGCCTTCATCACAACTTGCGCGAAGGGAAGCTTGGTCTGCGGCGCAGTTGAATCAAAAACTTCTCCATCCGCGAAGGACATGTTTCCAAGCTTTGGTTCGCTGCCGAGTTTTTCTTTGAGTAACGTTTGAGCAATCTGCGCAAGCCTCTCGCGCAAAATCTCGCAAGCATTCTTCGCAGCCGCACCGTTCATGTCTGTGCTGGCGCTCGCAGCCGTGGCCGATGTGTTGGGTACTTTGTCCGTGCTTGTCGGCATCACTCGAATGCTCTCTAGCTTCACGCCAAGCTCCTTCGCAGCGATCATAGCCACGTTTGTATGCAACCCCTGCCCCATCTCCGTGCCGCCATGATTCAACTGCACCGTGCCGTCCTGGTAAATCAACACCAATGCGCCCGCCTGATTCAGATGCGTCACTGTGAAACTGACGCCGAACTTCACCGGCGTCATCGCCAGCCCGCGTTTGCGATGCGGATTCGCGGCGTTCCAAGCGGCGATTTCTTTGCGGCGTTTCTCCAGCAAGGCGGACTTCTTCAATTCATGCCAGATGTTCTGAATGCGGTTGTCCTCGATCAACTGGCCGTAGTGCGTCGTGTTCGTCTCGCCGCTGCCGCGATAAAGATTCCGCTCCCGCACCACTTCCGGCGGCAACCCAAGCCGCCGCGCCACGCGATCCATGATTTCCTCGATGACCAACATTCCTTGCGGCCCGCCAAAACCACGGAACGCCGTGTTCGATGACAGATTCGTCTTCGCCACCTGCCCGCGAAATTCGGCGGCAGGAATGTAGTAACTGTTGTCGAGGTGAAAGAGAGCGCGATCCGTCACCGCCTGCGACAAATCCTGCGCCCAACCGCCGTTCGACCACAGATGGGCTTTCACTGCGAGTAACAAACCGTGTTCATCAAAGCCGACCTTGAACTTCGCAAGAAACGGATGCCGATGCCCGGTAAGCGCCATGTCCTGATCGCGATTGAACCGCACGCGCACCGCCTGGGAGCGCTGGCGTCCCGCCGGCGAAACGCCGACGCTCCCAGGATGACCGAGATGATACGCTGCGAGCGCCGCAAGCGCGGCAGGCGTGGCAGCCTGCGTTTCCTTGCCGCCGAACCCGCCGCCCATGCGCGGCATCTGCACCACGACTTTGTTCGCGGGCAGATGCAACACGTGCGCGACAATTTGCTGCACTTCGCTTGGATGCTGTGTGGACGAAACCACAAACATCGAACCATCCTCGCCTCGCTCCGCCCACGCCGCGTTTGTCTCCAGATAGAAATGTTCCTGCCCGCCAAGCTCGAATTCGCCTTCGAGCGTCAACGGCGCAGCGGATAAACTTTTCTCCGCGTCACCGCGTCGGATAAAGTTGGGCTCGTTGTGAAAACTGCCCTTGGCGATGGCATCACGCAGAGTCAGGATCGGTGAGAGCGGTTCGTATTCGACAACCACCTTCTCTGCAGCCGCGCGACAGGCTTCAAGCGAATCGCCCACGACCAGTGCGACAGGATGGCCGTGAAACAGAACTTCTTTGTCCGCGAGCAGAATCTCATCCTGCTTCACCGCGCCGACGTCGTTACGCCCGGGAATATCTTCCGCGAGCAACACGGCTTTGATGCCGGGCATAAGGCGGGCAGCGGTGGCGTCGCGTTTGAGAATCTTCGCGTAAGCGTGCGGCGAGCAGACCGGCCAGACTTCGAGAAAGTTCTTGCCACACGTCTGATCGTCCACATACATCGCTTCGCCCGTGACGTGCCTATGCGCGCTTTCGTGAGCCGGAGCGCTGACAGCCTTGTCCGCGAGTTTCTTCTTCGTCGTCAGCGACTCGCGGACAAGGCCGTCCGCGCTCCTGTCATCGTGGAAAAACTTCTCCAGCAAACTCGTGATCAACCCGCTGCGATATTCCGCCGTGCCACGTACGTCTGAGATGGGTGTGAACTCCGTTCGCAACACCGGCAGCACGCTTTTAATCGTATCCACGCTCCAGGCTTTACCGAGTAAATCCGCCTCCGTTTTCCTGGCGCGAGAAGGCATGGTCGCAACACCACCGTAGCCAAGCCGCACATGATGCACGACATTCTGCGCATCCAAATCCACCACGAACGCGCCCGCCACGGTGCTGATGTCCATCTCGCGACGCTTGGAAACTTTGAACCACGCGGTCTTGCGTGTGAGTCCGACTGCCGAAATGCCGCGCGGAATGATAATTGCCTTGAGCACTTCGTCGGGTTGAAGCGCCGTCTTACGATAGGCAACAAAGAATTCGGTGATGGGGAGTGTCCGTTCCGTCAGAACACTTTTTTGTTCAACGCTCGCCCTCACCCCGGCCCTCTCCCCCAGGAGAGGGGGAATTGTTTCCGCGTCTTGCAATTTTGCCAGCACTACTTTTGCATCCAGCGCCAACAGCACCGGTGCGCTGTCACCGATGGGCGAGGCGGTGACGATGTTGCCGCCCATCGTGGCGCGATTGCGGATTTGCCGCGAGCCAAACACGCGCAGCATGTCGCCGAGCATCGGAAATTCCTCGCCAAGTTTGTCTTCAATCTCGGTGAGCGTGACTGCTCCGCCAATGTGCCATTCGGTTTGCGTAGATTTGATTTCCTTCAACTCCGCCACGGCTTCGGTGGAAATGAGCGTTGCGAATTGCTTGTAACGCTTCGTGATGTCGAGGCCGAGTTCTGTCGCACCCGCAATGAGGTGTGCTTCAGGATTTTCCTTTTTCAGGCGCAGCAGGTCCGCGAGCGACGTTGGGCGAAAGAATTTTTCTCCGGCGAACTTATATTCCGCGGCACCGAGTTGGGCGTCGGATGTGTTCAATCGTTCTGCGAAAGGGTCAGCCGAGTTCTTTGCGTGTTCGGCAAAAGCTTCAATTGCCGCGTCTCGAATCGGACGATAACCGGTGCAACGGCAAAGATTCCCGGCGAGTTGTTCGTCAAGGTCGGCGTGCGTGTGGAGATCGTCGCGATAGTAGCCCTCGAACATCGAGCAGATGAAGCCGGGCGTGCAGTAGCCACATTGCGAACCGCAACCCTCGGCCATGGTGCGCTGAACCGGATGCATCTTCGTAGAACAACCCACACCTTCCACACTCACGATCTCGCGCCCGGCGACAAGACACACAGGCATGATGCAGCTATTCACAGCTCGATAGGTGGGCTTTCCGTCCGCGCCGCGTTCGACCATCGCAACGGAGCACGCGCCGCAATCACCTTCCGCGCAACCTTCCTTCGAGCCCGTGAGTCCGGCACAACGAAGAAATTCCAACAAAGTCAGGTTGGGCGAAACTCCCGTCAACGGAACCGGCTTTCCATTCAGCACGAATTGCAATTGGCTCGGCATAGGTTGAGAGGAGCTTAACGCACACGCCGTCGGGCGCAAGGGCTGCATGTTTTGATGTCAGACCATTCGAACAGAACAGACCCACACTTCCCTGCCCTGCAACTTTGAACTTTGAACCATCAGCCGCAAACCTACACTCTCGGGCGTGCTTACTCTGGCATTCATCATCGTGGCGCTCGCAGGTTATCTGCTTGGCTCGATACCGACAGGCTTCCTCGTCGCGAAGGCGAAGGGCGTGGACATCCGAACCGTCGGCAGCAAGAACATGGGCGCGACCAATGTATTTCGCGTGCTCGGGAAAGGTCCGGGCATCCTGGTGCTGCTTGTTGACGCGTTGAAAGGTTCGGCAGCGGTTTTTTTCGCACGATACTTCGTGGTGAATGTGATTGTGGTCACGGACTGCGGAGAATGTTTTTGGAATCAAGACCTCGCGATCACACTCGGCGGATTCTGTTCCATCCTCGGGCACAACTACACCTGCTGGCTTGCGTTCAAGGGCGGTAAAGGCATCGCCACGTCAGCCGGCGTTTATCTGACGTTGGCGCCGTTGGCGTGTTTGATTGCACTGGCGGCGTGGATTCTGACATTCATCGTGACGCGATACGTCTCCATTGCGTCCATTGTGGCCGCCGTTGCCCTGCCCACCGCCGTGCTGTTGATGCAGACGAACGCGGCTTTGAGCGTTGTGACCTTGATCATCGGCGGGCTGGCGATCTACAAACACAAGGCGAACATCCAACGACTCATTGCCGGAACGGAAAACCGGTTTCATTTCAAAAAACCAAAGGCTGAATCATGAACATCACAGTGCTTGGAGCAGGAGCATGGGGAACGGCGCTGGCGCGGATCCTTGCGGAGCGCAAACATGCGGTGACAATCTGGGATTACTTTCCAGAAACTGCGGAGACAATCAATCGCACGCATGTCAACGAGCGTTACCTGCCGGGTATTGAATTGCCTAAGTCCCTGCGTGGAGAATCCGATGCTGCAAAAGCCGTGGCGGGAGCGGAGCTTGTTGTCGTCGCAAGTGTGTCCAAAGGTTTTCGGAGTGCGACAAAGTGTCTGGATTCATTCAAGGGCATCGTCGTAAGTGTGACGAAGGGAATCGAGTTCGAGACGGGCAAGACGATGACGGACATTCTGGCCGACAACGCGCCCAGGTCACGAATCGTGGCGATGTCCGGACCGACGCTGGCCACGGAGGTTGCGAAGGGAATTCCGACGGCAATCGTCGCGGCCAGCACAGACACAGTGGCTGCGCAAACCGTGCAGGCGTTGTTTCATGGACCTGCATTCCGCGTTTACACCAGCCATGACGTGCATGGGGTTGAACTTGGCGGCGCGTTGAAGAACGTCATCGCCATCGGCGCGGGCGTATGCGATGGACTCGGTTTTGGCGACAATTCAAAAGCCGCTCTAGTTACGCGCGCAGTAGCCGAGATGCGACGACTCGGCGTGGCGTGCGGCGCGAAGGCTGAGACTTTCACTGGCCTCAGCGGGCTTGGCGATTTGATGGTGACGTGTTTCTCAAAGCTCAGTCGCAATCGGGGCTTCGGCGAACGGCTTGGAAAGGGCGAGAAGGCTGAAGCCATAGTCGCAAGCATGACTGCTGTGGCAGAGGGTTATCCGAACGCGCGTTCAGCGCACGAACTGGCGCGCAAGCACGGCATCCAGGCACCCATCATCGAGCAAGTCCACGCAATGCTCTACGAGGGCAAGGACGTGCGGAAAGCCGTGCAGGATTTGACGGCGCGGGAATCGAAGGCGGAGGACTAAACAGATGTATTGCGGACGCGCCGCAGATCCCACGAAAGCCACAAACCGAACGCCGTTCCAAATGCAACCCCAGCCCACGGCAAAGCATAAACACAAAGGCCAATTGTAGCTAATAAGCGGTCTGCAAACTTGTCCCGTTTAGCTCGCCTTAGCAGCAACCATAATACAATCCAGAAAACCGCAGCCATAAAACCCAAGGTTTCGAAATCTCTGGCCTTCAACTTCCATTCATCTTGATGCTCCGAAGAAATTGCAAGAGTGAGCCATAAACTGAAGGCTGCAAAAACAGGATACAAAAGCAAAATTACTCGAGTCTTGTTCATCACGTTGATCTCAACCAAGCATCGCATCTCTGATGAGCTTCAACAAATCCGCGTGTGATTCCACGGCCTTGAGCTGAGGAAATTCGCGCTTCACATTTTCCGGTGCGTGAATCAGGAAACCGACGTTCGCTTCCAGCAGCATCGCGGTGTCGTTGTAGGAATCGCCGGCGGAGATGACGTGGTAGTTGAGCGACTTGAGCGCAGCCACGGCCTTCTTCTTCTGGTCGGGAATGCGAAGTTGGTAGCCCGTGATGCGATCGTTCTCCACGATGAGCCGGTGGCATAGCAGCGTGGGCCAGTTAAGTGATTTCATCAACGGCTGTGCAAATTGCTCGAATGTGTCGGAGAGAATGATGACCTGGGTGGTGCTGCGGAGTTCGTCCAGGAATTCCTTTCCTCCGGGCAGAGGCTTGAGAGTGCCAATGACGTTCTGAATGTCGGAGAGTTTGATGCCGTGCCGGTCAAGTATCTCGATGCGATAACGCATGAGTTTGTCGTAGTCCGGTTCGTCCCGGGTGGTCCGGCGCAGCTCCGGAATTTTCGTCTTCTCGGAGACGGCAATCCAGATTTCCGGAGTGAGCACCCCTTCCATGTCCAACGTCACAATGGTTTGTTTCACGGGTGCGGAGTGTTTCAAAACGCAGGCGTGCTGTCGAGGATTTCACCGTATTTACGCTTTGACAGTTGGTGTGAGCATTGGCAACGTTGCCCCCCGATTTCGGGCAAGGATTTGTCTCCCATCGAATCTCCAACCGGCACGATCAATTTATGTCACAACTTATTGGAAACCTGCTCGTCGCACAGTCCGGCGGCCCCACCGCCGTCATCAACGCCAGTCTCGCCGGTGTCATCCAGGAAGCCGGTCGGCACGAGTGCATCGAAGAAATCTACGGCGGGCTCAATGGAATTCTCGGCATCCTCAACGAGGAGATCATTGACATCAATGATGAGAAATCCCGGACCATCGAAGGTTTGAAACACACGCCCGGCGCCGCCCTTGGCACGTGCCGCTACAAAATTGATTTCAAAAAGAAACCAGAACAGGCCGCGCGCGACATGGACCGTCTTTTCGAGATATTCGCCGCGCACAACATCCGCTATTTTCTCTACATCGGCGGCAACGATTCGCAGGACACGGCGCACAAAATTCACGAGGAGGCCGTGAAGCGCGGCTATGAAATGCGCGTCAATGGCGTACCCAAGACGATAGACAATGACCTTCCCCACACCGACCACTGTCCCGGTTACGGTTCAGTGATCAAATACAATGCGACATCGGTCATGGAAATTGCGGCTGATGTCACCGGCATGGCAACTGATGATGGCGCGTGCGTTCTCGTCGAGGTCATGGGCCGCGCGGCTGGTTGGATTTCGGGTGGGACCGTGCTCGCCAAACGCAAACCCGCGGACGCCCCGCACATCATTCTCTCACCTGAAATTCCGTTTAACGAGTCAGCTTTCCTTGCTCGCGTGAAAGAAGTCGTCAGTGAACTGAAATGTTGCATCGTGGTTGTCGGGGAAGGATTGAAGAATGACAAGGGAGTCGAAATCGCCGCCGACACTGCCGCCCGTGACTCGTTCGGCCACGTTGTCCTCTCAGGTGCGGCTGAACGTCTTTCTGAACTCGTGCAGGAAAAACTCAAGATCAAGTCGCGCACGGTGAAACTCGGTTATGCGCAACGTTCAGCCGCGCACTACGCGAGCCTCACGGATGTTACTGAAGCTGCCGCCTGCGGCGAAGCTGCGGTGCGCGCCGGGGCTGAAGGCAAGAGCGGATTCATGGCCAAGATTGTTCGCACCTCTGACGCACCTTACCAATGGACGACAGGTCTCCAACCGCTCGGCGATATCGCCAACGTGGAGCATCTCGTGCCGCGCGATTGGTTCAGCGATGACGGGTTTCTCCCAAATGAAAAATTCATCACCTACGCACGTCCGTTGATCGAGGGCGAGGTGAAAGTGCCGACCGAAAGCGGTTTACCGAAGTTCGTAGAACTTGCCAGGCAACGGGTCGAAAAGAAGCTTCCGCCGCGCGCCTGAATCAATTTGAGCAAGACAAAAGCGCAGAGAAGACAAACTCCTCTGCGCTTTTTGGATTCAGAATTTGTGCTGCCGTTAGGCCTTGGTCACCTGACCCGGTTTCGTTGGAATTCCCACCATCGCGTTGCGTGTGTCCACGATGCACTGCGACCACTCGGCAAGTTGCTTGTAATCCACGTTGGCGTGGTTCGTCGCGATCAAAACCAGATCGTAGCTGGAAATCGTCTCTTTATTCCATTCCACAGATTTGGTGCCGGTCCAGTGCGCATGTTCACGGGTGGGCCGGATGACCGGAACGTAAGGATCGTAATAGGCCACCTGACCGCCGCGCGCCTGGAGCAATTCCATCAGGACGTAACTAGGCGATTCACGCTCATCATCAACGTTCGGTTTGTAGGCAAGACCGAGGATCAAAACCTTGCTGCCATTGACCGACTTTTTGCGTTCGTTCAGCGCGTCGGCCACACAATGAATCACATGCTCCGGCATGGCTGTGTTGATCTCGCCAGCAAGTTCGATGAAGCGGGTGTTCTGACCGTACTCACGCGCCTTCCATGTGAGATAGAAAGGATCGATCGGGATACAATGCCCGCCGAGTCCTGGTCCGGGATAAAAAGCCATGAAACCAAACGGCTTGGTCTTGGCGGCGTTGATCACCTCCCAGACATCAATCCCCATGGCGCTGTAAACCACCTTGAGTTCGTTGACGAGCGCGATGTTCACACCGCGAAATGTGTTCTCAAGGAGCTTCGTGGCTTCCGCCGCACGACACGACGACACAGGCACGAGTGTCTTGATGGCTTTCGAATAAAGCGCCTTGGCCTTCTCGAGACAGGCCGGTGTATAGCCTCCAACAACCTTGGGAATGCTTGCAACTTTGCTGTCAGGATTACCCGGGTCTTCGCGCTCAGGCGAGAACGCGAGATGAAAATCCTTGCCGGCTTCAAGCCCTGAGCCGATTTCCAAAACCTCACGCAAATCTTCGTCGGTGGTTCCGGGATACGTCGTGGATTCCAAAACGACGAGTGTCCCTTTCTGTAAATGACGCGCCATGGCCTTGCCGGTCTCGATGATGTAAGAAATGTCAGGCTCACGGTTCTTGTTGAGCGGCGTAGGAACGCAAATGATCACCGCCTGAACTTCCTTCACCCGGCTGAAATCTGTTGATGAAGAAAAAGTCCCCGCGCGAACAGCCTCCGCGATTGACTCTGCGGTGATATGTTTGATGTAACTCTTTCCCTGGTTGAGAGAATCCACCTTGTTGGTATCAATATCCAAACCCAGCACCGTCACGCCTGAACGCGCGAACTGAAGTGACAAGGGAAGTCCCACGTAACCAAGACCGACCACTGCTATTTTCATTTTTTCCATAAATTCGTTTCAATCTATTTCTCCGAACCCAGACAACGCTGAATGCTTGCCAGTATCTTTGGCCCCTGTGTTTCAATTACGTGCCGCGACCGTACCTTCTCTGCGGCTGCCGCCCCCATTCGCGCCCTCATCTCAGGGGATCTTCGTAATGTCTCCAGATGCGAAGCAAACGCTTGCACGTCCAGATAGGGCGCGATCAATCCTGCATCCTCGCCAACGTATTCCGGGCCACCGCCCGATCGCGCAAAACACACCGTAGGCACATGAAAAGCGCCTGCTTCCAGCATCACCAGAGGATATGGATCCTCGCGCGACGTCAGCGCAAACACATCCATGGCCATATAGTAATCCATCACATCCCCGGTGGTCGGCACACTGCGGCAACGGTCCTCGATACCAAACAAACGCGCCTCCTGTTCGAACCGTAATGCTTCATCACCTTTGGCCGCACCGCCAATCCAGAGAAAACGGACATCGCTGTCGGGCTTCGTCCCGGTCATCTCCCTGGCGATCTGTAGAAAAACATCCGTCCCTTTGCGCCAGCCCATGGCACCACATGCGCCAACCACAAACGTGCTTTCGGGCCAGCCTAATTGTTTGAGAATTTGACGGCGTTTCTCTCGGCGCATCTCATCTGTGACTTTCGGAACCGTCACCGAGCCGTTGATCACATCCATTCGTTCGACACCCACGCCAAAATCATCTTTCAAGGTGTCTCTCACAGATTCCGACACAACGACAAATCGTGACGGAAGACGGAACATCTCCCGTCCCCGCTCTTCACCGATCAGAAGCCTCAATGCGTAACCCATTTCGTGAACATGCCAGAGCACATGACGAGAACGGCTTGCCAGGAACGGAACATCCCGCCAGACGGCAGCGGTATTCACATAAATCAGATCCCAACGACGGCCCGCCGTCAGCATTTTCAATCCAGCCGTCTCAAATCTCGGCATCCATGCATCGCGGATACCTTTTGGAAATCCTTCAAGAAGCCCGCCCGGATTGCGCCAGACAGTTGTGCGTCCAATTGCCTCGAACTCGCCCAGCAATTCGCCCCTGCCATGAACCAGAATCTCAATTTCAAACTCATCGCGCGCGCGCAACCAGCGCAGCGTGTTCAAAAGAAGAATTGTCGCACCATTTCGGGTGGCTGCATGACTGACAAAAAGTATGCGTGGTTTTGAACTCACAAAATGGGCACTTTGGAGAGCAGACCTGCGGTGCGAAGGCGGCTCTTGAGGATGCGGGCGGAGAAATAGCACCAGCGCGGCAGCAATTGTTGGACAAGCTTCCCCGCCTCCGGCGTGCTCAACCTGCAATGTCGTTTGACATCGGAGTAACTTGTGAGCCGCCCCAACCAGCCTGCATTGCGAAAATTCAACTCAGTTTCGTTCGCACACCTGAATTCCTCAACGGCGACCGCGATGTCTGAAAGTATATTCTCCGGCAAAACCTTCAGTTCCTTGGCCCGCTCCAGATCAGCGACAAATGAGCGCGCGGCAGCGAGTCGTCGTTCAAGACCAATCTTCCTTCGACGTTCCTCTGTACGCAGTCCTTCCACCGTCGCGTGCTCCTCAATCTCCGCATGATGAATGTTTGCATCGTGAAGCCGATACAACAGCAATGAATCATCCACGAACGCCATTCCTCCGAGCAGCCGCGCACGGAACCCGAGCGTCATGTCTTCGTAAACAATATCCTGCGGCAGAGGCCCAAATCGCTCGTAGAGCGCCTTGGCCCACGCCGCCGTGCAGCCCAATATCACGGGCTTTTCTTCCCGCATGAACCGCTTCGCTTCAGCAGGGCCGTTCTCACAATTGAAACAGTTCTCGCGCAGCTTTGTCGGCGGCTTCTGCCCCTCGATTGTTCCATCCTGCGCCATGTGGACGACCTGGCTGTGGACACCAAATGATTTCCGCCCGGAAGATTCCCACGCAGCGACGATGGATTCGACGCGATGCGAAAGCGAAACGTCGTCGCCCGCATTCAGAACGAGCAGTTCGCCTTTTGTCAGTTCAAAAACACGATTCGTATGCACTGCCAGGCCGGCGTTCGTTACATTTTGATTCAACCCCACCTGGTGCGGGCCGCGATAGTTCGCTGCCATCTCGCGCATGATGTCAAAAGTACGATCCTTCGAACAATCGTCCGACAAAATGATCTGCAACGGGGAATACGTCTGGGCAAACGCACCTTCCACTGCGGCGCGGATGAATCGCTCCTGGTTGAAGGCAGCAACCGCAAGAGTCATCAATGGTTTTGAATCGTCACTAGGCATTTGAATTTGCCGGAAGCAATCGCAACCGGCCCAGAAGTTGGCGCACCCGTCGTGGAAAACGTTCGACCGGCAGCATTGAACAGAGTTTTCGCAAAGAGAAGATTCCCGTCAGCACGGTTGCCACCGAACCCGCAATCAGGACAACCGGTTTCGGCAGAAAATAGGAACTCACGAACAACGCCGCGACCAGCACGCCATACATTGAACCAATCCGGATGTTTTCCGTGGTCCAGCGGAATCCACTCAGCGAGCGCACTATGAGATAGATTGTGAAAAACTGGATTACATACATCCCGAAGAATCCGATGCCAGCCCCTTTCAACCCGAAGTATTGCACCCCCAACCAGACCAATCCGACCTGTATCGCGTTGGCAAAAACCTCCGTCCAGAAGAAAAGTTTTTGCGCGTTCTTTGCCACGATGATAAAACCGATGGGCCATGTGACGACGCGCAACATCATTCCCAGGCAAATCCATCGCAAAACCTCGACCGCCGGCTCAAACTTCGATGAGTACTGCAACAAAATCACCAGCGGTGCGAAAGTCAGTGTCGCCAGCAATCCCGGTCCCGCGAGAAGCAAACTCACTTCCGCTTGTTCGTTCACGAGACGATTGCACTCGGCGTTGTCCTTCGAGGCAACGGTCAGCCGCGGGTAGAAATCCGTTCCCATTGCTTGAAGAATGAAACCCGCAAAATAGCCGCCAACAAACCACGCCGCCTGATAGCAACCCACCGCAGCTTTTCCAGCCTCGATGCCTGACTCGACGCCGATCTTGTTTCGTAAAATCAGTTGAACACAATAAGTGACGCCCGTGGTCAACAACGCGCTGGTCATGAAGACAAATCCCAGCTTCAACATTCCTGCGGCCTCCTGCGTCACATCGCGTGTCGTCATTGCCACTCGCTCGACTTTTACATTGCGGCTGAACCACCACGACGACGCGACACCGGCAAGCGCCACCAGCACCAGCGCCGGCACAACTCCCTTCTCCCCGTAAAAATAAACTATGGGAACACTGATTAGAGTCCCGCAAAAAGCACCGAGAATGTTGTTTTGCGCCAGATCAGCAATCCGTCTCATTCCCTGGAGCAAGGCCATTTGTCCCTGCGATACGGATCCCATTAAGACGGCCAGGGAAAGCAGCCCAACCGCCCAGGCATGAGAATCGTCGCCAAAAGAAATGCGGGCAACAGGCTGTCTGAAAATAAAAAGCAGCAACGCTCCCAACACTCCAAGAGCTAAAGCCACCCGCCTTAGCGTTGTGACGGTACGGCCAATACGTTGGCTGTCACCGGTATCAACAGACTCCGCGATCTGGCGAACTCCGCTGTTGTTAATGCCCATTCCCGCGACAATCCGCGCAAGCTCCGAGATATTCCAATAAATCGAAAACAATCCGTAGCCAGAAACACCGAGCAACAAAGCCATTGCCTTCGTGCGTACCATGCCGATCACGAGGTTGATCGCCGAGGAACCGCCGATGACCGCCGACGATTTCAGGATTTGAGCGTGACTGCTTTTGGATGGATTACTCAATTTGCTTGATCACCTTTGCGGGAACACCAGCCGCAATGCAGTTGGCCGGGATATCCTTTGTCACGAGGCTCATCGCGCCGATCACCGAGTTGTCACCGATAGTCACACCCTTCAACACCACCACCCGGCTGCCGAACACAACGTTGTTTCCGATCACGACCGGCGATGATGGTCCTGCGTCGGTATGTCTTTTGGCCGGATCCGCGTTATGAAAATCTGAATCGTAAATCGCACATGAGTCGCCGATGAGACACCGTTCACCGATGGTAATGCTCTCCATCGCACAGACCACCGTGTTGTTGTTGAACACCGTACCAGCTCCAATGGAGATTTGGGCGTCAGGCAATCGTGCTTGGAGCATGATCTCACCACTTCCGAGCCGATGCGCTTTGGCGTAGCCCAGCATTACGTTCGTGCCTATGCGCAACGTCCCCTGCCCTCCTCTGACGGGAACATTGAACACCGCACCCGCACCCAGTTCCACAAGGCGATGCCGCGGCTTTTCGAGCGCAAGAAACTTTCTTCGATACCACGCAGAACGAATGCATCCAGCGTGACTTTCACATCGTTCAAGAATTTTCAGCCACAAGCCCATGTTCTCAAAGCGAGGCCACTGCCGCGTTGAACGCCTCAATGACCCATCCAGCCTGGTCGTCGCGTAGGTGAGGACCGATCGGCAGACTCAACACAGTATCGGCGGCGTTCTCGGCAATGGGAAATGATCCGCGTTTGAAGCCCGCGTCCTCGTACGCACCGGACAAATGAGCTGACACAGGATAATGAATCAATGTGCCGATGCCAGCGTCAGTGAGTTTCTTCTGGAGTTCGTCACGCTTCGGATGACGCACCACGAACAAATGCCAGACCGGGTCGGCCCACACAGGCACGAACGGAAAAACCAGCCCATGCGCGCTTTTCATTTCCTTCAGATAACGATTCGCTATCACACTGCGGCGTTTGTTCCACTCGTCGAGCACCTTCAACTTCACACGCAACAATGCTGACTGCATTTCGTCCAGGCGTGAATTGTAGCCTTTGACCTCGTTGTAGTATTTCTTTCGCGAGCCGTAATTGCGTAACACGCGAATCTTGTCGGCAAGCGCCGCGTCATCGGTTGTCACCGCGCCAGCATCACCAAATGCCCCGAGATTCTTCCCCGGATAAAAGCTGTGGCCTGCCGCGTGCCCAAGAGAACCTGTGCGACGACCATACGAACGCGCCCCCTGCGATTGCGCATTGTCTTCAACAACCTTGAGACCGTGCTTCTCCGCCACAGCCATGATCTCCTTCATGTTCGCGGGCTGGCCGTAAAGATGCACGGGCATGATTGCTTTCGTGCGCTTTGTGATCGCCGCTTCGATGAGAGCGGGATCGAGATTGTAGGTGCGCGCGTCACATTCCACCGGCACAACTTTGGCGTCTGCATAAGAAACCGCGAGCCATGTGGCGATATAAGTGTTCGACGGCACGATGACTTCGTCATCCTTGCCAACACCCCACGCGCGCAAGACGAGATGCAACGCTTCAAGACCGTTGCCGACACCGACGCAGTATTTCGAGCCGCAGTATTCGGCGTATTCCTGTTCAAATGTTTCAGTTTCCTTTCCAAGAATGTACCAAGCCGAACGCATGAAACGCTCATAGGCCACGTCCAATTGCGGCTTCAATTCTTCATAGGGCCCGACAAAATCGAGAAACGGAACTTTCAAGCGCCCGTTCCTCCCATTGAACGCAGGTAATCCTTATACTCACGATAGTAGTCGTCCTCGCTATAACATTCAGACGCCAGCACAAGGCAGACGGAGCCGGAGGAAAAATTATCCATTTCTCGCCAAAACATCGGCGGCAGATGCAGCCCATAATAGGAACGGTTCAAATGGAACTTCTGCTTCTCCTTTCCATTGAAAACCGACACGTCAAAGCTGCCTGACATAGCGATCAGGAATTGATGGCACTTCTTCAGAGCGTGCCCTGCGCGATCCGCACCGCCGGGAACGTCGTAAAGGTAAAACACCCGCTTGATGGCAAACGGAATGTGCCGCCCAGCTTCGAGAAATGTGAGATTGCCGCGCGGATCGTTTATTTTCGGCAGATCAATAAGTTTGCATTCGCTGAGTTCCATAAATTTATTTCACTTTCTGTGATTCATCTCCCATTCGCGCACCTGCGTCTCCGCCAGTTTCGCCAGGGGCAAAAGCTTTTCGCGCACACGCGGCCAGTCCTTCGCATCCAAAAGAAAATTAACAAGGTCAACGGCCTGGCCGTTGATAACCTGGGCATTCGCGGTCACACTCACCTGCCGGAAACCAAACTTCTTGTTCAGGGATAGAACCGTCTGGTTGGTCGAGACGGTCGAGACACGGAGTTCTTCCATTGCCAGCGTTTCAAACGCCGTCCTGAACGCCAGCAACGCACTTGGAATCGCTGCGGGCACTTCCGGATTGATGACCCATCGCCCCGACTCGGCACTTTTCCCACGCACATCATAGATGCCGTAAGCCCCGACTGAAATTCCTCCAGCAGTCTCGATGATGAAATAGTAGTCACCTTCGCGAGTGAAATACTTTTCCAGCCATGCGCGCTGGCCCGCTTCATTCACGGTGTCACCAATGCGGCCCCTGGCATGATCAAGATTACGCAGCCAGACGATGAATGCTGCGTCCTCCGTCCGAACGGGACGGAGTCGCACACCGAATCCTTCTGTTGTCACTGAATGTTTCATCCAACTCGTATCACCACCTGCTGCCTGTAAAAAAAGACGATCTGCTTTACACCCACAATGCGCGCCGCAATTCCTTTTACCTTCTCGATCAACTCGACACCCAACCCCACGCCGGTCTCACTTCCTCTTAGCGCGTAATCCGGACTCACCGCCACGTGCATGATCGAAATGTCCGTCGGCGCAGTTCTCAAAAAAACCACGATGCCCACCGGATCCTTCGCACGTCGCTTTGGATCAAATGCAAACAACGTCTGCGCTTCCTCGCTACCAACGCGCACTGACAACCCGCTCTCGGTCTCCACCACGCGCGGGTGACCGAACTTTTCCAGCGCCTTCACAATCCCTTCCCGCACCTTGTGCTGGCTCGGGTTGAAGAACAGCAGTTCCTCAATCGCCTGTTTGCAGTTCTTCGGCGCTTGCGACGCAAATTCAATTTTCACGCAGTTTTCTTCGACTGCACCAGATTCCAGAGATCGGCAGCCGTCTTCACGGTTTGAAAATCCGCAGCGCGCAGGTTGACGCCGTAATTGGAATCCAGCATCGCGATGACCGACAGCACCGCAAGCGAATCCCAGGACGGGAACGCCTTGAGGTCGTCCCCTTCGTTTACCGCCTCCACTTCAAGAATGCCCGCCAGCTTTTGCAAAAACTCGTTCATGCTTTTTCCTTGTTTGGGTAATCCATCATCTCACAAAATCCAAGCCCACCGAGCTGCATCAACATGGCGCTCCATGTCAGACCACCACCAAATCCGGCAAGGCAGACCTGCTTGTGACCACTCAACACCTCGTTCTTTAGATTCAA
>JABFSR010000261.1 GCA_013140495.1 Verrucomicrobiota bacterium | reverse complement strand
CTGGATGAGCGTTTCGATCTGCACAGGAATGGTGGCAGAGAACAATGAAGTCTGGCGCTGTCTTGGGCAGCGATCCACGATTCGCCGAACGTCCGGGAGAAACCCCATGTCCAACATGCGATCCGCCTCGTCGAGCACGAGAAACTGCACCTTGTCGAGCCGGCACGTGCCGCGTTCGATGTGATCCAGCAACCGTCCGGGTGTGGCGACGAGAATGTCCACGCCGTGCTGCAAAGCCTCGTTTTGCTTTCCATAACCCACGCCGCCGAAGATGACGGCGACGCTGAGATTGGTGAACCGGGCGAAATCCCGGATGGCCGTCTCGACCTGCGCCGCGAGTTCGCGCGTGGGCTCGAGCACAAGCAACCGCGTGCCGGCGGACGAGGTTTTGTCGAGCTTCGTAAGAATTGGCAGGGCGAACGCGGCAGTCTTGCCTGTGCCGGTCTGGGCGCTTCCAATGACGTCTCGGTTTTCAAGAATCAACGGGATGGCGCGAAGCTGGATCGGGGTCGGGTCCACATAACCCATCGCTTTCACACCGTCCACCATCGCCTGGGACAAACCTAATTTGCTGAATGGCATGAGAGCATTGTGCCGGATTCGCGGCGAATGTCGAAGCGGAACTTTGCACACCCGAAGGCAATCAAATAAGGAAGCCAGGAATGTAGGAAGAAATAATCTGCGGACGCGGGTGGACCCTATTTTGATTTAGAACTGCCGAACATGAAATACAGAATTGCGGCGAACATGACTAGCGGCACAACACCAAGCCACAACGCCTCTTCATTGTTGTTCTTTATTCCTGACCACACAGAACCCCATGCGAAGTACGGAATTGGAATCGCACCGTGCAATCCAGGCGAAGTTACCAGCAAAAAAGTCGGAGAGAAGAACAACGCGCACACCACTGCCCGAACACCAGAGCGTATTTTCACATTGCGAATTTCCCGGGATTTTCTCCAAACCCAAAACGATATGGCAACGCCGACACACAAAGGCAGGGCTACATAGACCAAAAGCGGCAGAGGAAATGGAAGGTCGTCTATGGATTGCATGACCCCAAAATGTTACCCAGCCAAATCTGGGAAAGCGATTCAATTTCAAGCCAGAGTTTCATGCTTTCAGGATGTCCCTGTCTTTCACCCGATACCTCGCCCCCGCGTGAGCGTGAGTTCGAACAGCACACCTTCGTCTCATTCGATCTCGCGACGCCTCTGACCCGGGCTTGCGTTGCGGGTGCGTAACTGAAAAACTGTGTGTACGGCTGAACCAGCCGCCACGATAGAATCATGACTGACACGAAATCACAAACTGCCGTCGCCACCCCGGACATGTATCTGGAGAGTTTCCGCCGATTTGAAACCCAGGCCAGCCAGCCCAAATGGCTGCTGCCCATCCGCAAGGCCGGCATGGCCCGTTTCAGCGAGCTTGGTCTGCCGACTCAAAAGCACGAGGACTGGCGGTTCACGAACACCACGGCGATAGCCAGCCGTCCGTTCGCTCCTGTTTTTGAATCCACCAACTCTGTCACCGCGCCGGACCTGAAGGATTTCGCCTTTTCCAAATTACCCGGCTCACGGCTCGTGTTCGTCAACGGCCACTTCGCGCCGAAACTTTCGTCCATTGCAAAACTTCCAGACGGTGTCCGTGTCAGCAATCTCGCGTCAGCGCTCACAACGGACGCAGCTTTTCTGGAAAAGCATCTCGGGCGGTACGCGCAGAACGCGGACAACGGTTTCAGCGCTCTGAACCAGGCGTTCTTTCTCGATGGCGGTTTCGTTCACGTGCCGGCAGGCAAGGTTGTCGAAGAGACGGTGCAATTCATCTACGTGGCCACGGCGGACCAGAGCGGCGCGACGATTCATCCGCGCAATCTCGTCATCGCGGAAGCCAACAGTTCGGTGACGATTGTTGAAAGCTATGTTTCGCTCGGAGGCGCGGGTTATTTCACCAATGCAGTTACGGAATTATTAGTCGGCGACAACGCCCGCCTGGAGTACGTGAAGTTTCAGGACGAGGCGGAGGACGCGTTTCATATCGCGGCGTTTCATGGCGAGTTCGGCCGGGCCAGCAACGTGAGCGTTCACTCCTTTGCCCTCGGCGCAAAACTTTCCCGCAACAACATCCGGACCAAGCTCGCTGGTGAAGGACTGGAGTGCATTCTGAACGGACTTTACCTCACGCGCGGCGAACAGCTCGCGGATCATCACATGATCGTGGAGCACGCACAGCCGCATTGTGCGAGCCACGAGTACTTCAACGGAATTCTCGACGACAAGTCCAGGGGCGTTTTTCACGGGCGCATTCTCGTGCGCGAAATCGCGCAGAAGACCGACGCCAAACAAACGAACAAAAACCTCCTGCTCTCGGATGACGCGACCGCCGACACCAAGCCTCAGTTGGAGATTTATGCCGACGACGTGAAATGCACGCACGGTGCGACCATCGGCCAGTTGAACGATGAATCCATTTTTTATCTCCGATCACGTGGCATAGGTACGGAGAACGCCCGCCGGATGTTGATCCACGCATTCGCAGGCGAAATCATTGAACGCATTCAACACGAGGCGTCGCGGGAGGAAGTGGACAAGATCGTCTGGGACAGGCTGGAATCGAATCCACATCTCATGGCGACGTGATTTTTCCATGGCGGCAGTCGAGACCATCGCCTGACTGATTTCCCCGGGCTTCACGCCTCGACAAGACTTCGCGCCGATGTCATTCTTCCAGTGATGTCGGACAAGCTTGAACAACTCCGCGCCCTGCTGCGTTCGTATGGGTCGTGCATTGTTGCCTACTCGGGCGGCGTGGACTCGGTGTTTCTCGCCCGTGTCGCTCACGAAGCGTTGGGTGCAAAAGCACTTGCTGTCATCGCCGATTCACCGAGTCTGCCACGTCGCGAGCTTGCCGAGGCGTTGGCAATTGGCCGCCGATTCAACTTTCCGGTGCGAGTGGTGAAGACATCCGAGTTTGAGAACCCCAGTTACCTTGCGAACCCGCTCAACCGTTGTTATTTCTGCAAACACGAATTGTTCGACGAGCTGACGCCGATTGCAAAGACGGAAAACTTTGCGGCAATCTGCTACGGCGAGAACGCGAGCGACATTGGAGATTTTCGTCCGGGCGCGAAGGCGGCGGCGGAGTTTCAAGTTCGTGCGCCGATGAAGGAAGTCGGTTTGACCAAGGCTGAAATCCGTGAGCTGTCGGCACAAATGGGTTTGCCCACTGCCGACAAGCCGCAGATGGCGTGCTTGAGTTCTCGCATCCCGACCGGTGAAGCAGTGTCGCCGGCGAAACTCCGAATGATCGAAGAAGCGGAGTATGTTTTGCGTGATCTGGGATTTTACGATGTGCGCGTGAGGCATCATGAAACGAGTTCCAAGTTCCAAGTTCCAAGTTCCGGGTTGGATGCGGCTGCGACGGGCGAACATGGAACTCGGAACTCGGAACTCGGAACTTCCCTCGCCCGCATCGAAGTCGGCCCGTCCGAACTGCCGAAGCTGCTGGCCGACGGTGTTGCAGCGCGTGTGGCTGAGGCGATCAAGAAGCTGGGTTACGCGCATGTGACGGTGGATTTGCAGGGGTACCGACGGGGCAGTTTGAATGAACGGAACGGATCACGCACCACGCACCACGCACCACAGGAGGCGCAATCGTGATTCGTGGTGCGTGGTGCGTGAAACTTTGTTGGTCCATCGGTTATTAATTCCAAGCTTATGGCACAGTTTTCCTACAAGGCCCGACGGCGCAGCGGCGAAACAGTCGCAGGCGTGCTTGATGTCGTGGATCGCGCAGCGGCTCTGACGCAGATTGACCGGCTCGGGCTTTTTCCCATTTCTGTCGAGGCTGCGAAAGGTGGTTCAGCAGTGGCGGCGGCAGACAAGCCGGCGGCAGACCGCCGGGCTTTTTCCTCATTGCTGCCCCCGACAATGCGCGCTGCAATGCACCGCAAGCGCAAGCCGAAGCTGCAGGAGATGGCGAACTATACGACGCAGCTCGCCAACCTGCTCCAGGCCGGCATGCCGCTCACCACCGCGCTCAACAGCATGATGCACCTCGAATCGCGAGGCATCCCCAAGGACGTGAGCCGCGAGTTGCGCCAGGAGGTCATGGAAGGTCGCAGCCTCTCGGATTCGATGGCCAAGCAGCCGGTAATCTTCAGCGATCTCTACATCAACATGGTTCGTGCGGGTGAGCAATCCGGGGCGCTGGTGGAAGTGCTGCGCCGCATGGCAAATCACTTCACGCAGTACGCAGAGGTTCAGTCCAAGCTCAAAAGCGCGTTGATTTATCCCGTGATGGTTTGCAGCGTCGGCATCGCGCTGATGTTGTTCTTCGTTTACTTCATGCTGCCGAACTTTGTTAAGATGTTCACCGGCTTCAACGTCGAGTTGCCGCTGCCCACCAAGATTCTTATCGCCGTCGGCCAGGCGTCCACGAACCTCTGGTGGATTCTCGGCACGCTCACCACGCTGATTGTTGCGGTGGTGTTCTTCAAGAAATTCCAGTCCACCGAGGAGGGCAAACTTAAACTGGACGCGTGGAAGATGCGGCTGCCGGTGTTCGGAAAAATTTTGAAGCTGAGTTATTACGGCCAGTTTGCGCGCACGCTCTCGACGTTGCTCGAAAATGGAGTGCCCGTTCTCACGGCGCTCAAGATCACCGAGCAGGTGATGACAAACCGAATCATTCGCGAGGCCATAGCCAAGGCTCGCGAGGCCGTCACGGATGGCAAGACGCTGGCGCAGCCGCTTGCCGCCAGCAAAGTCTTCCCGCAACTCATGGTGGACCTCGTCAAGATCGGCGAGGAAACCGGCGACGTTCCTGCTGCGCTGAAAAACGTGGCGGATACTTACGACAGCGAACTAAGCGTGGCGTTGCGCGTGATGATGACACTGATCGAGCCGGTGCTCATCATCGTCATGGCAATGGGCGTCGGTTTCCTGCTGTTGAGCGTGCTGCTGCCCATGTTCAAACTCATCAGCAACATCAGCGGTAATCAAGGCCCGCAATGAAAATCTGGCGCGAGACATCCGGAGTCCAAAGTCCAAAGCCCAAAGTCCAAAGTCCCGGGACTCAGGACGCGGGACTCAGGACTCAGGACGCGGGACTCAGCACTAACGCCGCCGCTTTCACATTGATCGAAATCATGGTCGTGGCTTCGATCATGGTCCTGATCCTTGCGATGGGCATCCCGAGCATCTACCAGATGACGACCAAAAAGGGGATGCGCCGTGCCGTCAGCGACGTGCTCGAAACCTGCGCTCACGCGCGGGCACAGGCGATCCTGCGCGGACAACAGGTGGACCTGGTGTTTCATCCGCTCGAACGGCGGTTCGAGGTGGCTGGCAGCGCGCCTCCGACGACTGACAATCCGGATTTCGTCGTTTCTGCCCCGGCGCCGGCGGCGGTCATCCCTGGATTGAACGGCGTGATACCCGAGGATGTCACCATTGAAATGCTCGACATCAACCTGCTTGAATACAATCAATCCGAATACGCTCGCGTGAAGTTTTATCCGAATGGAACGTGCGATGAACTCACGCTGGTGTTGCGTTCGGATCAGGGTGAGTGGCGCAAGATCACGCTCGAAGTCACCACCGCACTCGCGACACAAGGAGATGTGCGATGAAGGCTCGAGTTCGAGGTGGGGGATGTCAGGTGTCAGGTGGAGCGCAACCGTCTCATGTCACGCACCACGCACCACGCACCACGATTCGGGCCCGGGCATTCTCGCTGATGGAGGTGATGATCGCAGTTGGAATTTTTTTCATCGCGCTGTTTTCAATCCTTGGGCTGGTCTCGCAGATGTTGCGCAATGCGCGCGCCATTCAGATGAAGAAAGGCGTGGATTGCGGCATGGTCGCGTCACAAACCTCCAACACAAACAAGCTCACGGAAGAAATGCGTTCCGGCGACTTTGACGATCTCTATCGCGGCTACGAATGGACGACCGACACTTACGAGGTGAATTCCAATGGGTTGTTTCAAGTGGACATGGTCGTGCAGCGTGGTTCTGGAAACGCGCCGGTTGATTCAAAGATGAGCATCATTCTTTATCGCCCCGAATCAGCACCCGGCAGGATCAGCAAGGGTGGAGGAGGGATTGGAAGATGAAACCCCTCCCAAAAAATCTTGATCTACCGTGTTCGCCTCAAGGATTAACATTAAGAAAAAGATTAAGATTAGGAACAGGCCGGTGTGCGTTCACGCTCATCGAAATCATGTTGGCCCTCTCGATCTTCAGCCTCGTGCTCGTTTCGATCTACGCCTGCTGGACACTCATTGTTCGCTCGTCACAGGTGGGTCAAAGAGCCACGGCCAAGGTTCAACGCCAGCGCGTGGCTGTGCGCACCATCGAGGAAGCGTTGTTCTGCGCGCGTTCGTTTGCGGCGGACCTTGAGCATTACAGCTTCGTGGCGGATAACGGTGATGATGCCTTTCTCAGTTTTGCGGCAAACCTGCCGCAAAGCTTTCCGCGCTCGGGAAAGTTTGGCGACTTCAATGTTCGCCGTGTGACCTTTGAGTTGGAAAGAGCCCCTGATGGTGGACGCCAGTTGGTGATGCGCCAGTATCCCGTGTTGATGGACATTGATCAGGACGAAAAGGATCATCCGCTCGTGCTGGCCCGTGGTGTTGAGAAAATGAAGTTTGAATTCTGGGACGCGCGCAAAGCCGAGTGGCTGGATGATTGGTCGCAAAGAAACACAAACTCCCTGCCGCCGATGATCAAGGTGATGCTGGAGTTTGGCGACCCGGATCAGCGCTACAACTACTCCGTGCCGCACGACGAGGTGGCGCGCATTGTGAGGCTGCCCACCATCACAGTGCCTGCGTTGTGGCAGAGCTCGAACCAGCCCGGCGGAGGCGGGGCCGGACAACAGCAAATGAATACCGTCAAGCCCTGAGCAAACAGAACGTGACCATTACTCCTCAAATCCGCCGCTCCGGCATAGCACTCGTCATCGTGATGATCTGCATAGCGGTGCTTTCCATTCTGGCGGCGGCGTTCGCGTTTTCGATGAAGGTGGAGACCAAGCTCGCGCAAAATGCGAATTCGGAAACCGAACTGCTCTGGATGGGACTTTCCGGCGTTGAATACGCGCGGTGGGTGCTTGTGCAACAAACAACCGTCGCTGAGGAACGGGGATTCGATGCCTTGAACCAGTTTTGGGCCTCGGGCGACACAACCTCCGTCAGCAACAGTCCGTTTCAAGGCATGTCCTTATCTGGCTACCCGCTCGGCAACGGCCATTTCTCCATCAAGATCACGGATCTCGAACGCAAGATGAACATCAACGCGGCGAACATGCAATTTTTGCAGAACGCATTTAACGTGGTGGGCGTGGATGCGGGAGAATCTTCCCAAATCACCAGCGCGATCATTGATTGGATTGATATCGGCGATGACCGGGGGGCCAACGGTGCGGAGGATGATGATTACATGGCTCTTGATCCGCCGTATCACTGCAAGAACAAACCGATTGATGATATGGCCGAACTGTTGCTCATCCGCGGCATCACGCCGGACATGTATTGGGGCGGAGTGGCGACGAATCATCCGCCATCGAAGTTCCAAAGCCGCCTGAGTGCGCGGCAGGGTTTCACAGGTCAAAACATGTTCCGCGTCGGCTTGAAGGACATCTTCACGCCCATCTCAAGCGGAAAGATCAACATCAACACCGCTTCCCCCGAGGTGCTTCTCACGATTCCCATGATGGACGAAAATACCGTCAGCGAAATCATCCGTCTCCGAAGCGAGATGCCGTTCCACAGGCTCAACGACCTTGGTAGCTTAGGAATGAACTCGCAGGTGCTTCAACAGATTTCTCAAAACCTAACCGTGCAAAGCACCGCCTTTGAAGTGCAGGTGGACGCAGAAGTGGCCGGGTATCATCGCCAGTACACTGCCATAGTCGGGCGCGACCTTCGCGACCCGAGAAAAGCGGTCGTGTTGACGTTCAGTTGGAAGTAAACCGAGCCGACATGCAAAATCTTGTCGAAGATTTTCTGCAATACCTCAGGCACGAACGTGGCCAGGCCCAGCACACGCAGAGAACCTACTCCGGTTTGCTCGGACGCTTCATCGAGTGGGCCGCCACGCAGAAGCTTGCCGACTGGCGTCAGGTGCAACTCAAACATCTCATCGCGTACCTCGAACACGAACGAGCACGAGTTCTTGCGCACCAGCCGGAGGAATCCACACGCCGGTTGAGCAGCGAGAGTGTTTATCTTCAGATCGCCGCGCTGCGGGCGTTCTATAGATTCGCCGAGAACGAAAAGAAGCTGCCCGCGAATATTGCCGAGCATCTCTCGCTGCCGCGTCGTTGGAAGCGTCTGCCCAAGGCGCTCACGGATGATGAAATCAACAAGCTTCTCAAGCTGGGCGAACCCGCAACGCCCGCCGACCTCTGTGATTACGCCATCCTCGAACTGGCCTACGCCTGCGGGCTGCGCGCGGCTGAGTTGAGAAGCCTGCGATTGGAACAGCTCCATTTCGACTCCGGTTTCATCAACGTGATCGGCAAGGGGAACAAGGAACGAGTCGTGCCCGTGGGCACAAAAGCCATCGAAGCAGTGAATCGTTACCTGGCTGCCGCCAGGCCCAAACTCGTGACGCCGAAGTCGCCAGGAAATGTTTTTCTTACCAGGCGTGGCACGCCATTCGCCGCCATTACTCTCTGGGCACACATCAAACGTTGTGTCAGGCGCGCGGGAGTTTCACGCAACATCACGACTCACAGGCTGCGACATAGTTTTGCAACGCATCTGCTCGAGCACGGCGCGGATTTGCGGGTGATCCAGGAGTTGCTGGGCCACTCGTCCATCAGAACGACGGAGGTTTACACGCACGTCACCACCGGGCGGTTGAAGCAGGTTCACCGGAAGTTCCACCCTAGGCCGTGAGATTTGTTCCGAGTTCCGGGTTCAAAGTTCCGTGTGTGTTATTCTGTGCTGCGTCCACTGACTCTCTTGCGACTCTTTGAACTCGGAACGAGTTTACTGGAAGTCGTAAATCAACACGCGTTTGCAGAAGCGTTTGAAAACTTTCTCCACGAATTCAATGTGCTGCGGATGCACCTGGTAATCGTCCTGCGCCAGCTTGCTCGAAAACACCGTGTTCAGCGCGACCTGATAGGACTGATCCACCACCGGCCGGTGACTGGGAACCATCTTACCCACCTGGAAATGAACGAGCCCTGGAATGTTTTTCAGATACTTGTTGGCCCCGTCAATGAGTTCGTCCACTGCGTTGGGTTGCGCAGGGTCCGTCCAGAATATGACTACATGTGAGAACATGGTCTGGATTGTCACGGGAGAAACGCACCGTCGGCAAGTTCAATTGCATCAACCGGAGCGCGGACCGCCGAGTCCGCGAGTTAGGAGCTTTGAGTTCGTGCGGACAAGGCTGTCCGCGCTCCTAGCAAAACGCCCCGAACAACGCGCGCATTTCCTCGTCCACCATTGCCGGATCGGACAGCGTGCTGGCGATCTCATCGCGCAACAATTGCCGGTAGCGCTTGCGCAACCTGTGTACCGCCACGCGCACCGCGCCTTCCTCCATGCCGAGCGACTTTGCCACCTCGCTTTGCGCCGTCTCGCCCTTGCCCGCTACGAGGAAGACCTTCAATTCCCCAAACAGCCTGCCCTTCCCGTCCGCCTCGCACTCCGCCTGCAATCGTTCGATCACCTTCCCAAGAAGCGCCAGCGCCCACTCACGATCAAACGCCTTGTCCGGACTCGGCTCGGCGGTTGCCGCGATCTGAAACTTTGTGTCCGCTGTCTGCCAGTCCAGCGAGAGATGCTGCACTCCGCCACCGCGCTTCTGGCGTTGCGACCTGTCCCATTCGTTCGCGAGAAAATGTTTCAGCGACGCCAGCAGGAAGGCGCGAAACCTCCCGCGCTCGGCGCTCAAGCCTTCGAGATAATTCTTTGCAAGAAAACTGGCGAAGAACGCCTGCACCAGATCCTCCGCGTCCGCCTTGGCGTGACCTTGCCTCCGGACGTAGGCGTAGAGTGGAAACCAGTAGCTGCGGCAAAGTTCCTCCAGCGCGTGATCTGACTGCGGCGTGTGGCGCTTGCCCGCCGCGAGCACGACCGTCCAGTGCGTGGTGGCGAAAATATCGCCGGGCGTACTCGTTGACTGGCTGGGATGGTCGGAGGTCAATTCACTTTTCTTCCATGGCCTTGATGCGCGCTTTCAGTGCCTGAACTTGTGGATGCTCGTCTGTGAACTTTAGGCGCAGTTCCGCCAGCCTTGCCTTTGCGGCCTGCAATTCTTCCAGGCCCTTGATGCGCACACGCAAACCTAGAACTGTTGGATGCTCGTCTGTATATTTTAGGCGAAGTTCTGCCAGAGCTGCTTTCGCGGCCCGCAATTCGGTGGATTCAGTTTGCACCAGCTTGTAGCGAATCTTCACGCCGCGCGGGTTGTCGGTGAAACCCGTGATTTGCAGCAGACCTTGATCTCTTTCGGTGGTTTCAAATGCCAACGTCCATGGCAGCTTGGTGTCTTCAGGCATGAGATAGGTGCGGTCCACCATCTCAAGCTCACCGGGGTGCGTCAGGAACGGGAACTGCGAAAGCGCATTTCGGACGCTGGCCTTGTTCGCATCGTCCCAACGGCCCGGAGAAATGTCTCGGAGTCTCAGGCCCGCCGTAATCAATGACCATTGGTTGCTCCGCCGACTGACCACGACGTCCATTCGGTTTGTGAGCATCCATTCCGTTATCAATGTCACTCCTCCGGAAGGAGGCGAAGCCAACTCACCGGTCCGAAATCGGATGGCCTTGTTAGTTCCTGGTTCGTTTACGTCAATCAAGACCCGCTCGATCACCGGGCCGAAGGAAGGCTGAGGCGCGGCGGGCGGCAGGCTGACAGGTGTGGTGGTCGTGATACTGCTTTGCACCAACTTGTAACGGAGCTTCACACCGCGCCGGTTTTCGCTCGTGCCGAGCACTTGCATCAAGCCGACGTCCCCGTCATGAGTACGGAACAGGATGTAATTCGCTGTCCGGGTCGCACCGTCATTCGGATTCATGGTGTTGATGTAGGCAGCCGGACGATTGGGTTGATTGCCTGCAAAGAACGGTGAGGTTTGCAGCGCTTTGACGACTTCGTCGGGATTAACCGAGTCAAAGGTGGCCGAGCCGGTGACAAAGTGGGGCGGCTGGCCCAGATACTTGAACCTCAAGTTGCCATCCGAATCGCGGCCTCCAATCAAATCTACGCCGCTCGTTTTGATCCAATCATATCGTTCATCGCCGGGGCCATTAAGATTCTCAAACGGTTCACCAAATTCCTGGTTGGCAATAAGTCCAATAGCCCCGACACGATCAGCGGGTGGCAGCCGAAATTTGCCGCTGCCAAAATCCAAACAGGCTTGGGCTGGATTCTCGTCAATAGCCATCAACACCCGCTCGACCGCCGGACCGAACGTTGTTTCATTTGTCGCCGAGGTTTTCGCTGGCTTGAGATCGCTGAAATATACACCGGTTTGCCAGCGGTTCGGCCAGGGCAACCGCACCGCACCCAACATGATCAAGAGAACCAGGATGAGTGTACCCCATTCTAAAAGCGGCCAAGGTTTCGGTCGTGGTTGGCGGAACTCTGCCCTCACGTCGCGGTTCAGCAGGACCAAAATCATCCACGGAAGCAGCACGGCTTGCGCGAGGAACAGCAGGAACGTGAGCATCGCCCCGAAGCCACTATCAATGGGTTGGCCAATGATTCTGGCGATCACGTTGCGGCTTTCAAAAGCACCGAACGCCTTGCCGAAAATCCAACCGAGCATAATGACCGCAAAGACGCAATTCGCCCACACGCACCACGACGCCATCCGGCGACAGGATTCCCGGAATCGCAGCAACCCGATGCCGATAGGCAGACAGAAAGCACCCGGAGCAACGGACACATTGCGAAAGCCACTGCTGAGTACCATATCCATGAGACTCCACAGACCAACGAAGATGAACAGCGCGGCAACGATTTTCAGGTTTCGCCTGGCAGCGCGTGCTTCCGGTGCGTTCGGCTGGTTTGGGGTTTCAGTTTGAGCCTCCTCACGTCGGCTGCTACCTGGGGTTCGCGGCTTTCTTAACGCGAGGTAAAGCGCCGTCAAACCACCAGCGATCAATCCGAGAATGCCACCGCCGATCACACCGATGGTCAGATTCAGCAGTGAGTTTGGGCGAATGGGACGGGTCGGAACTGCGGCTTTCTCAAGTATCTTCGCCCCCGATTGACTGCAATAGACAGACGCAATGGCGTTGGCTATGTCTGCCGCTTCACCGGGACGCTCGCTGTAAAAAGTGATGTCAACGAGTGTTGTGCCCCGCACCGGTCGAAGCATCATCGCTCCGCGCAATAGTCCGGCAATTTGCTCTTCGCGCAACGATTCATCGCCCGTGAGCAAATCCTTCCACCGCGTTTTCAAGTCTGCCGCCACCCCGACCTGCTTGAGAAACTCGGGCGATTCCATCCGCGCGAAATCGTTCTGAAGCTGGTATGGGTTGTAGTTCTGGACGGAATTGGTTTCGGAAAGTTTGACGCGCGCCGTGGCGGCGTAAGATCGCGGCATCACGCTTGTCACGGTTGCCGCCAACCCATAAACCAGCAGCCACACACCCAACGCAACAGCCAACGAACGGAACACAACCCCAGAAACCGACATCCGCTTTTGTCCGGTAGCAGCTGATGTGAGTCGGCTCTCACTTTTCCCCGTTTCAGTTTGAGCGGACTCACGTCCGCTGCTACGGAGATCAGGCGTTCCCACAATCGTTTCGACGCACGTCTTCACTTCGCTGACCTGCTGGTAACGGAGTTCGGGTTTCTTTTCCAACGCGCGCAGCACCACTTCATCGAGACGCACATCAATTTGAATCCCGCGCATGCGGGACGACGGCGGCACGATGGTTTTGCCCGGCAGTTCGCCAGTGAGCATCTGGTAAAACACCACGCCCAGCGCGTAGATGTCTGCGCGGTGATCCACGTCACCCGGATTGTCGCGCTGCTCGGGTGACATGTATTGTGGCGTACCCATCACCCGCTCGCCGGTAAGTCCCCGGAGTGCGCCCGTCTCGGGCGCAGCAACGTCGCTCACAGTTGAAGCTTGTGATCGTCCGGCGGCTTCCGGGTTTTCAACGTTGCTGTGGCCGGGACGGCCACACTCCGTCGAGCCCACAATCTTTGCAAGTCCAAAGTCCGCGACCTTCACGCGGCCTCGGCGGTCCAACAGAATGTTCTCCGGCTTGATGTCGCGATGCACGATGCCCTGGTCGTGCGCGAATTGCAGCGCGTCGCAGATCTGCGGCACGATGGCCAGTGCCTCGCGCGCGGAGATGCGGCCTGCGTGGAGCAACTGCCGGAGGTTCACGCCATCCACGAACTCCATGAGGAAGAAATAGAGGGGCGTAGAGGGCGGCATCTTGTCGCGCGGATCGGTGCTCAAATTGTCAGCGACTCCCGAATCTTTCACGATCATGCTCCCATCGATGCTCTTTCCGCCGGGCTGGAAGCCCGGCTCTACGGCAGGCGAGACGCCCGCCGCCACGCCAAACTCATACAGCGTCACGATGCCGGGATGATTCAGCTTTGCCAGCGCCTTGGCTTCGCGCGCGAAGCGTTCAGCGAATGCAGCATCGTTGCCGACACCGGGCGGGAGAATTTTCAATGCGACGAGGCGGTCCAGTTGTTTCTGCCGTGCCTTGTAAACCGCGCCCATACCGCCTTTGCCAATGAGTTCAAGAATGTCCAGTTGAGGAAAGAGCGGGGCGAGTTCTGCCACGGAAGGCGGTGTGAACGGCGGTTGTTTGCCGTCGGTGACAGTGTCTGCCGCTGCGCCCATCTTGAGCAGGCAGGCGGGGCACAGCCCGGCAAGCGCACCCGTTGGCAGGGGCGTGCCGCATTGCGGGCATTTGTTTCCGTCGGGCATTGGCGGGTTGAGTTTTACCGTGTCCATGCTCCCTTCAGAAGCAAATCCGCGCAGACGTTACCAAAAATGTTGAACCACGAAATACAGGTATGTGATTCAACAATTACCGCAGAGTAAAGCCGCCCCTAAGAATCACCTCAGCCGCAACGACGGCAAGAAACACCATGCTCACGACGGCGTTCAGGCGGAAGAAGGCGGTGTTGATCCAGTTCAGGCTGCGTCGCCGCGCGATCCAATGCTCCATCACAAGACAGATAACGATGAGCAGCCAGCCGATGATGTAGGCGAAACGGAACCCGCAAAGAAATCCGAACGCGAACAGCACTCCGCACATGACGAGATGCGCAAGGAACGCAGCGGCGAGCGCATTCTTCGGTCCCCACGCCACAACGAGCGAGCGCAGGCCGTGCGATTTGTCGAACTCGTAATCCTGCAACGCGTAGATGATGTCGAAACCCACGAGCCACAGCACCACGGCAACGGAGAGGACCAGCATTTGAACAACTTCGAGCGGCGAAACATTCGCGCCCTTGACGGCCAGCCACGCGCCGATTGGCGCCAGCGCCAGCGCCACACCGAGAAAGATGTGCGTGTAATCCGTGAACCGCTTTGTGAGGGAGTAAAAGCAAACCACCACGAGCGCGACGGGAGAAAGGTAGAAGCACAGTGGATTGAGAAAGAAGCTGGCCGCCATCAATCCTGCGGCGGACAGAATACAAAGCGATATCGCGCTGACGAGGGAGATTTGGCCCGCGGGCAGATGACGATTCGCAGTGCGCGGATTCTGGGCGTCGAACTTGCGATCCACAATCCGGTTGAAGGCCATGGCGCAGGTTCGAGCGCAGACCATTGCGGCGAGGATCAAGCCGAACACGCGCCAGCCCGGCCAGCCACGATTTTCGCGCGCGGCCAGCAGCATTGCAGCGAGCGCAAACGGCAGCGCAAAAATCGTGTGTGAAAATCGCACGAACGCGAGCCACTTGTTGATCGTAGAAAACACAGGGGGAAGGTTACAGGTTGCAGGATGCAGGTTGCAAGTTGGCGCGCGACAAAGGTGTGGCGGCGGGCGTCCTCGCCTGCCGTTGAGGGTGCGCGTCTCGCCGCCCGGAATGGCCTGTGAATGTTTGGAACTCTTGCCCGAACGAATGCGATTGAGAACCGAGGGGAGAAACGCAGAGGAGCAAAGGCCGCAGAGAAACGCAGAGTGGAACGGGTTGCTGACAACACACTGTTCGGTGATGGAGTCCTAAACAAAATTCTCTGCGTTCTCTGCGTCTCCGCGTTTATTCCGTTCCAATTCGTCTGCATGGATTCGGCATACGAAAGTTTCGGGCGCGTTGGATAGATGACAGGTTATTTCCGCCGGGCTGGAAGCCCGGCTCTACGGCAGGCGAGGACGCCCACCGCTACGCCGAAGTGAAAACTAAATGTTCGCCAACCGTCCTGTCGAATCGCCAAATCGTTCGAGGCTCTTCACACCCATGCGGTCGGCCATGCTGAGGAACAGATTGCTCGCAGGAGTTGATCCGTGTTTGACGTAGCGCCCGGGCGTCAACGTCGCACCGCCGCCACCTGCCAGGAGAATGGGCAGGTTGAAGTGTGTGTGCCGGTTGCCGTCGGAGTTGCCGCTGCCGTAAACGATCATCGAGTTGTGCAGGAGCGAATTGCCGTCCACGTCTTTCGTGTCCCGAAGTTTTTCGAGAAACCGGGCGAGTTGCTTCGCGTACCAGAGATCAATGTCGGCGATCTTTCGAATCTTTTCGGCATCATTGAGATGATGTGACAGTTCATGATGCCCCTCCGGGATGCCGATCTCAGGAAATGAGCGATTGCTTCCGTCATGGGCCAGCAGCATTGTCGCCACGCGTGTCGAGTCGGTTTGAAACGCGAGCACCAGGGTGTCGTACATGATCTGAATGTGTTCCGCGTAGGTGGGCGGAATGCCGGCGGGTGTCTGTTGCTCCGGGTCTTTGGGGTCGCCAAACTTTTCGGCGCGTTGAATTCGCGATTCCAGCTCACGCACCCCGGTGAGATATTGATCCAGCTTGTCCTTGTCCTGCGCGTTCAGTTGTCGCTGCAAATCGCGCGCGTCTTCAACAATGAAGTCGAGTATCGAGCGCTGTTCTGCACGGCGTCGTTTCAATTCGGCAGTGCGTTCACCTGCGGAGCCAGCGCCGAACAAACGTTCAAAAACCTGGCGTGGGTTTGCCTCGGGGGACATCGGTGTTGTCGGGGAACTCCACGACACGTTGTACTGGTAGGCGCAGGAGTAACCCGAGTCGCAAGAGCCTGTGTTGCGCCCGGCGTCGCAGGTCAATTCGAGCGAAGGCAATCGTGTCAGATGTCCGACTTCACGCGCCATGACCTGGTCAATTGAAATGCCTGCGCGAAAGTCCGTGGCGCTTTTCTTCATGCGGACACCGGTCAGGAACGTGCCGTTGGCGCGGGCATGATCGCCACCACCATCTTTACCAGCGGTGGCGTTAAGGTGTTCAAGACCGCCGAGCACCTGGAAATGTTGTCGGACGGATTCGAGCGGTTTCAAGGTTCGGCTCAACTCGAAGTTTACGCCGTCGCTGCCCGGCCACCAGTTGGGCTGGATGACGCCGTTGGGGAAATAAAGGAAGGCTGTTCGCAAAGGAGCACCGGTGGCAGTCGTTGCAAGTGTGGACGCAGGTGTAGATGAACCGGCGAGTAATTTCAGCGGTGAGAGCGATTCAAACGCAGGTAACGCGATGCACGCACCGATGCCTCGCAGGAACTGACGACGGGAGAAGGCTGCGCGTCTTTGAACAACGCGCTCCAATGGGTTGTGCGAATTTGTTTTCATTGTGCTCTTGCGGCATCTGCCCGTTGCTGATCCGCCCGGGCCGCTTTCTTTTGTTCCTGTTTGTCAGCCCGTCGCATCCTCTGAAACGGCGCTGACTCCACCACGCCTGCGATCAGCGCCGACGTCCGTCCATCTGCTGCTTGAATCCGCGCCACGATTTGATCGCACGTTTCCACGTCGTAGTACTCCAGTCCCCTGCCCAGTGCGTAGATTAGCAGCTTTTCCGTCATTGTGTGATAAAAATCTGCGGAGTGATTTTTGACGAGCAACCGTTTCATTTCACGGACATTGTTGAAGTTCTCACCAGTGATCAGCTTGCCTGCGGAATCTATTGCCACGCCAAACTCAGCATCGCGCCACATGCCCATTGCGTTGAAATTATCCAGGGCAAGGCCGAGCGGGTCCATCCGGTTGTGACAAGAACTGCACAGTGCATTTTCCCGGTGTACGGCCAGGGTTTCCCGCAGGGTCAATGTGCGGTTGGTCGCGCCCTTGGCGGCATCCTCCAACGGGGGAACATTCGGCGGCGGTGGCGACGGTGGAGTGCCCAGGATGTTTTCGAGAACGAACACGCCGCGTTTGACGGGCGAGGTGCGGGTGGGATTCGAGGTGACTCCAAGCACAGTGCCTTGCGCCAGAATTCCGCCACGCGGGCTGTCTGCCGGCAGCTTCACCAAGCGCATCTCGTTGCCGGTCACGTCGGGTACGCCGTAATGAACAGCGAGACGCTCGTTCAGAAAGGTGTAATCGCTGTCCAACAGTTCGAGCAGGCTGCGGTCTTTGTGCAAAACATGCTCAAAAGTCTTCTCCGTTTCCAATCGCATGGCCGTGCGGATTTCGGGAGTCATCTCGACAAGCAACGGGCGATGAAATGTGCGCTCGAACGACTCGCGGATCTCATTCATCTCTTCCCGCTCTGCCGCCGTTCGTTGTTCGAACGGCTTCTCGCCCAGTTCGCGAAAGCGTCTGCGCTTGCGATCTCTTTCGGCATCCGGTTTTTCTTCGCGGGATATGACGTAGCCCGACTCGATGGGAATATTCTCGATGTCCCGCGCCCGCAACCATTGACCCACGAAATTCTTTACGAACTCGCCTGAGCGTTCGTCCTTCAACATGCGATCCACCTGCGCATTCAAACTGTTACGAAGCTCTCCCGCCTCCGCGAGCCGAAGCAGTTCAGCATCCGGCATGGACGACCACAGGAAATAGGAAAGCCTCGAAGCGAGAGAGAATTCATCCGCCAGTGGATGCACGTTTGTGGCGGCGGGCGTCCCGCCTGCCGTAGAGCCGGGCGTCTCGCCCGGCGGAACGGGCTTCGATTTCTCAGTGGGTTTGGAACTGCTAGAAGCCTTCTCCGATTCGCGGGCTGATCCGGGCGGCAAGATGCCGTCCTCTACGGCAGGCG
>JABFSR010000045.1 GCA_013140495.1 Verrucomicrobiota bacterium | reverse complement strand
CTACCACTATGCGTGTCAACCACAGCAACTGTTTCTTCTTTAGCGGTATTTCGTTCCATGCCCGAAAAGCATCGTTTCGCGAGCATCAAAGTATCGGGCGACTTTCGCAGCCCGGGTTAATCATGTTCATGTGAAACCGAGAGGGTTTCGCGGACGAGAAGAAGAGAACGAAATTAAAGAGAAAGAGAAACGATATGATGACCATCCGAAAATCCGATGAACGCGGCCATGCCAACCACGGCTGGCTCGACAGCCGGTTCAGCTTTTCCTTTGCCGAGTATCACGACCCGGCGCACATGGGTTTCCGTTCGTTGCGCGTCATCAATGACGATCGCATCGCGCCCGGCGGCGGGTTCGGCATGCACCCGCATCGCGACATGGAAATCATCAGCTACGTGCTGGAAGGCGCGTTGGAGCACAAGGATTCCATGGGCAACGGCAGCGTGATCCGGCCCGGCGATTTCCAATATATGGCCGCCGGCACCGGCGTGTTGCATAGCGAATTCAATCCGTCCGAGAAGGACAGCACGCACTTGCTCCAAATCTGGATCAAGCCGGACAAAGGCGGCGTGAAGCCGGGCTATGGTGAAAAACATTTCGCCAACAAACCAGCGGGCCAGTTGCATCTCGTCGCGAGCAAGTCCGGCCGTGATGAGTCGATCGCCATCAATCAGGACGCGGAATTGTTTCTCGCCCGGTTGAATGCAGGCGATACGGTTGAACATTCGCTCCAGCCCAAACGTCATGCGTGGGTGCATGTCGCGGAAGGCGAAGTGACCTTGAACGGCAAGAAATTGAACGCGGGCGACGCGGCGGCGGTCAGTGAGGAAGCGAAGTTGCAGCTCACGGCCACCGGAAAATCTCAAGTGCTGTTGTTTGACTTGAACTGAAGTTCGACAACATTGAAACCGAACTTGATATGAAACGTGGCATCCAAATACTGGCCGGTGCCGTGGTTGTCGTGGCGCTGGCCGCCTGGCTCACCACCGGCGCTCATCGCGGCTGGACCAAGACGCAGATCGAAGTGAAGACGCTCGACGAAGTGACCGGCATCGAGGGCATCACTTACCAGAAGGGGTTCTGGCCTGGCGTGGATTTTCTGGGCGCGGGACTGATCGGCGCTGGAGTCCTCGCTGGCGTTTCGTTTTTGTTCCGGTCAAAATCTAATCCACAACATCAACAACAAACCAATAAACTGTAAAATGAAAATCAAACTCATAGCCTCACTCTTGCTCACCGCATTCGCGGGCGTGGCTTCCGCCGCGCCGCAGTCCTTCGACTTCAAAGACCCGAAGGGTGTAAATAACGCCGTGTTCAAACTCGATGCGCCGCTCGAAGCCATCAATGGCAGCGCCAACGGCGTCAGCGGCACGGTTGCATTCGATCCCGCCAATCCCGCCGCGACCAAGGGCAAGATCGTGGTCGCAGCTGAGTCGTTGACTGTGCCCAATCCGATGATGAAGGAACACATGCACGGCGGACAGTGGCTGGATGTGGCGAACAACAAGGAAATCATTTTCGAAGCCAGGGAACTTAAGGACGTAAAAACCGTCGGTGACAAAACTTCCGCCAATGTGACCGGAACACTGACCATCAAAGGTGTCACAAAGGAAGTGACTGCACCGGTGACTCTCACCTACTTGAAAGGCAAACTTGGCCAGCGCGTGCCGAAGATGGAAGGTGATCTGCTTGTCATTCGCGCCACCTTCATCATCAAACGCACCGACTACGGCATCAACCCAGGTGCTCCGGCGGAAAAGGTCTCCAATGAAATTGAACTCACCCTGAGCATCGCCGGCGCATCGCCGCAGAAGTAATCCCAGGGCGGAATTTCACAGGCGCGGAGGGCGCAAAATCTCCGCGCCCTTTTTTTGGAGCGCGGACAGCCTTGTCCCCGCGAACCATTTCTGCGGTGAGGCAATCGCGGACTCGGCGGTCCACGCTCCGCCTTGTTCACCTTGCCGCCTGAGTTTCCACCCGCCCAATTCTTTCCAGGCACATCGTCGTATTGCGCCGGAGAGCTTCCCGTTCCTCAGCAACCAGTCCTTGCGGATCGAAGCGATGCCGATAGTGCAATTGCAGCAGTACCTCCAAAGGCTCGCGTACATCCTCCAACGTGGAATCACATGCCACGCGTTCCAGCCATGCGGATAACGGCTCACCCGGTTCGCGTGGGACACCGCGCTCTGCGAGTCGTTTTTCCAGCAAATAAAACTCCGAGTCCAGCCCCGGCCAGTCCGTGAATTCATTCAACCCGCCTGCAATTGCACCCCGTTGTTTCTTTCGCCGCCGAAAGACGATCTGGTAGGTCAGGATGGCAAGACCCGGAACAATGGCCCAGAGCAGGTATTGGCGCAGCTTGGTTTGTCCGGTTATTAACTTCCGGATCTCGAAGAAGACTCTCGATTTCACATCGCTCAGCCAACGCAGAATTGTTGGCTTGGACTCGATTTGTATCCACGAGGGAGGCGTGGTGTCGAAGTCACGCCATGTCTGCGCTTGCTCATCCCACACCAATGTCCACGCGTGCGCGTCGCTCATGCGCACCACATAGCCGCCACCGCTGGATTCATGCACGTAAAACCCGACCGCATAACGCGCGGGAATGTTCAGCCTGCGCAGCATCAACACAGTGGCCGTGGCAAAATATTCGCAGTGACCCTTTCGGGTTTTGGTGAGAAAGCGGCTGAGGGCGGTTTCGTTCGTATCTGACGATTTCGACGGAGACTGCCACGTGCTGTAACTGAACTTGTCCGAAAAGAATCCTGCCACATTGTGCAGCTTCTCGTCATCGCTGTTGCCTTCGAGTCGTAATTCGGCAAGCGCGGTATCAAGCCCGGCAACTTCGCGCGGTGGAATGTTCGTCCTGTCCGCCGGTTCGGGTGGCGAATCAATCGTTTTGCCGTCAGTGAAATGAGCGTCGAAGATGGCCAGTCCGGGGCCGCGAGCGAGCACAGCGCCGAGCGGACTCTTCTTCAGTTCGATGATGTTCAACTTCTCAAGACGCGCGGAACCGGTCGGCAGCGGGAGCAGCGCCTTACCGCCGTCGAGGTAACACGCGATGTTTGCGGAGTGAGTGTTGGTTTCCTGGTCCAGCGGCGGCAAAGGCCATATCAAAGTATTCGCGCCACGTTCGCCGACCGAGACGAATCCTTCTTCATTGATTTCAGCAAGCCATGTCACCCCCTTGTAGGTGCGATAGCTCGCCTCGCGGAGATACGTTGGCGGTGCGTTACCGTTCAGCGGTTCGAGGCGGATGACAATCTGGCCGGATGTTTTGATGTCGCCAATCTTTCCAAGCGCGGTGCGACTTTGCTCGGCATCAAAACGGCGGCGCACAAGGAATGACAGCCAGGAGAGGTTCATGGATTCAGCCAGACGCATGGCCTGACGCACACCGGTCTGTCCGAGAAATCCAAGCGCAACACCCACGATGACCGCCAACACCCACGCGGCAGGCTTGAACCGCACCGATCGCTGCGACCACAACGCCCCGGCGAGCAAAACGCTGAGTCCCCAGAAAAATGTAATGCCTTCCGGCGGATGCGCCGCCGCGCCCAGCAACGTCAGCGCAAAGTAAGGCAATGTGAGATTCACCGTTGTGACAGGTGGCGGTGGTTTGCCAGCCAGTTTTGCTTTTCGCAGTCGGCGCCTTAGAACGAAATTTATTGTTTTCCAAGGAACTGCCTCTCGCGTGCTGAAAAACTGCGCAAGTATGAATGGGAAATAGATTATCGGCAGCCAACGGAACATGGCGAAGGCGGTGCGTGCGCTCGACGAACCAGCGCCGCGCTGCGTCTGGATGTTCGGCTCCTGAAAGAATCCTGCGAAATTCGCCGGCCCCTGATTGTCCACAAATGCGAACAAAATTGCCCCCAGCGTTAACAACGAACACAGCGTCCAGATGCGCCCAAAGTCTTCGTCAGAGAAATCCCAACGTGCTCTGACGAAGCGCGGGCTTTCGATCACCACCGCCAGGATCGCGCCCACGATGAGCAAGCCCGATTGCCAGCCCCAGAAGAGCAGCGCGGCGGCGAGAAGGAATGGCGGCGGTTTCATCCAAGGAACGGGTTGAGAGCCAAGAGCGGAATCGGCCTTAATCTAAATCTTCTTCCTAATCTTAATCCCTTCCGACTGTGGCGAAGGGAGATTAAGATCAGGAGTAAGATTAAGAATCTGAACACGCCGCCCAACTTGGAACTTGAAACTTGGAACTTGAAACTCATACCAGCCTCGCCAGTTGTTCTTCTATCCGCCCGATTTCGAGCGAGTGCAAGTGCTCCGGATCATCCCGCATCGGGCCGTGGTCCAGTGGATTTTTTTCGCCAGCGTCGCGGATCACGAACACGAGCAGCGGCAGGCCGAGCGACTTGAGTTTGGCCACGAGCTGCTGTCGGGCTTCATCCCAGGCAAGCAGCACACAGATCACACCGTTCACAGTTGAGGAATGATTCAGAACGAGCGTTTCGAGAGAGGCGAAAGGTTTGTCGGAAGACGGACGGACGGATGCGAGGATTTCGAGCATCTGATCCGCGTGTGCCAGACCGCGTCCCGCAGTGAAACAATACGCCTGGGCGCCCACGAACAGCAGGTCCAGCAATGATTCCTGCGTAAGTATTGTACAGGCGAACGACGACGCCACGCTCACGGCTTCCTCAAACTGCTCTGTGTGCGGCCTGTCGGTGAACGTATCGAGCACGAGCGCATGCCTCACAAAAAACTCATCTTCGAACTCCTTGACGATTGGCTTTCCAGTCTTGGCCCAACTACGCCAGTGGATGTGTCGCATCGGATCACCGCGCCGATACTCACGCAGCGAAACAAACTCGTCGCTCTGGCCGATGTTTGAGGCAAGCGCGACGCCACCTTGCTGATATTTCATCGAGCCGGGCATCGCGATGGGAGGCAGGTAATAGCGCTTCGGAAGGATGAGCACGGATTGCGGTGCGGGCGTTCTGACGAATGAGCGAAACAATCCCAATGGGTCCGGTCGGGCCAGAGTGACGCCGTCAAATCGCAAAACACCGCGGCGCAACGGCGTGAGTTCGGCTGAGACAGTGACCTCCTGTTTCGACGGCAGCGGCGGTGCAGTGGCGGCTTTGGTGATTGCGAGCTTGAAAGGATTTGCCCGCCGCTTCACGAAACTGAACGGGCGGATGTGTTTTTGATCATCGAGCTGGACGTCTTTCCATTCAGCGAATGACGGTCGTGCGTCGGCGAGGTTTTCGAGCAGTGCAAGACCTGACTGGGTTTGTTTGCCAAGATTCCGGACGGCGACAAAATAGCGCAGAGCGACTCCGACAGTGCCGAAGCGCGGCAAACAGCGTTCAATCGTGAATTGCATGTGGAAGAACCAACTGAATGCGATGGCAACAGCCAGCAAGCCAAGCAACAGCATGAACGCCTGGTAGGAGACTGATTCCTCGATGTTGAAGCCCATCAGCATTGTCACCGTGATTGCCACCAGAAGCCCCAATCCAACCGGTGTAAAGCGCCTCACCGCCCAGTAACGCAAACCGGATGACCACCGATACAAACGGTAAATGACGCGAAGCATCACGATTTCAAGGCGACGATCTACGGCGCACTTCCCTTCCTAATCTTAAGAGTGAGAAGCTGCGCCATTGTCACGCCGGCACTTTGGTTTTCTTCAATACGTCCTCCACGACACCGCGCGCGGATTGGCCGGAGAACCGCGCCTGCGGCTCCATAACAATGCGATGGGCCATGACGGACACGGCGAGTTCCTGAATTTGTTCCGGCGAAACGAATTCCTGCCCGTCGAACAACGCGAGGGCCTGCGCAGCCTTCATCAACGCGATGGAAGCGCGCGGACTGGCGCCGAGTTGGACGCCTGCGGCTTTGCGCGTTGCCGCCACGAGATCTACGGTGTAACGCTTGAGTTCATCGCTGACCCGGATGTTTTGGGCGGCATGCTTCAGTTCGAGCACGTCGGCAAGCGTGGCGCAGGGTTTCAATTCATCAAGGGGATGATTGTTTGACTGCGCAGTGAGAATGGCGACTTCTTCCGCAGGTTGTACATAGCCAAGCGTGAATTGCATCGCAAACCGATCCATCTGCGCCTCCGGCAACGGATACGTGCCCCGAAACTCGACGGGGTTTTGTGTGGCAATGACGAAAAACAAGTCGGCAAGATTGCGGCGCTCGCCGTCCACGCTCACCTGTCCTTCGCCCATGGCTTCAAGCAGCGCCGATTGGGTGCGAGGCGAGGCGCGGTTGATTTCGTCGGCCAGCAGGATGTTGGTGAACACCGGTCCTTCATGAAATTGGAACTCCTGTTCGCGCTGATTGAAGATGGCAACACCCAGAATATCCGACGGAAGCAGGTCGGGCGTGAACTGTACGCGCTTGAATCGGGCGTCAATCGAACGAGCCAGCACCTTGGCCAGCGTGGTCTTGCCGGTGCCGGGATAATCCTCGAGCAAAACGTGGCCGCCGCTGGCGAGAGCGGCGAGCAGTTTGCGGGTGGCTTCGTTCTGGCCCTGCATGACGCGGGCGATGTTGGCGGTGATGTTTTGAAAAACCTCGCGGGCTTTCGTCCGGGATACGGTTGTCATTTCCATTTCCTTGCAAGACTTGTGAACACGGGAGCGGGCATTTGGTTGCGGTGAGATTAGCAAAGAACCCTACCCGGGGCGAATGAAAAGTGTTGGATACGTTCAACGAACAGATCATGTGCTTCCCGCCAGATCATTCATTTTCGTTTTCATTTGGCCGCTGGTTGGATACAACGCTCGGCGTGGAATTGATCATCAGACCGGACCGGCAATCAGCATCACAGTTGGTGGCGCGGATTGTAGCGAATGAATTACGCATAAACCCACGGCTTGTGCTTGGTCTGGCGACCGGCGGCACAATGGAGTCTGTTTACGCCCTTCTCGTCAAAGAGCACCGTGAATCGAAACTGGATTTTTCACAATGCCAGACGTTCAACCTGGACGAGTACGTGGGCCTAGCGGCGTCGGACAAGAATTCCTATCACCAGTTCATGTATGAACACCTGTTCAGCCATGTGAACATAGATTTACGGAACACCCACCTGCCGAGCGGCCTGTCACCGGATCTGGAAGGTGAATGTCAGCGTTATGAGGGCATGATTCTTGAAGCTGGCGGCATTGATCTGCAACTGCTCGGCATCGGAAAGGCCGGGCACATCGGATTCAACGAACCCCTGTCAGCATTACGTTCGCGAACGCGCGTCAAGGCGCTTGCGCCTACAACGATCAAACAGAATGCGCCATTGTTCGACGATCCAGCCAAAATGCCACGCCGGGCTATCACCATGGGTGTGGGAACAATTCTTGAAGCGCGCCGTTGTCTGCTTCTAGCCACCGGCGCTGCAAAGGCCGACATCATCGCGCAGGCTGTCGAAGGACCGATTACAAGCATGGTCACTGCGAGCGCCCTGCAACTCCATCCGCGTTGCACTGTAATTGTGGATGAAGATGCGTCGCGAAAGCTGAAGGAAAAGGAATACTATCGCTGGATTTTTGAAAACGAGCCCGAGTGGGAATCGTATCGGTAAAACAGAAAAATCTCCGGCGGGTTACTGGCCCGCCGGAGTGGCTCTTCGCCCCCCAACCTCCTTTTAGTTCACCGACACATTGATCTGCCGTGGCTTTGCTTCCTCGGCTTTGGGCAGTGTGATGGTCAGCACGCCGTCCTTGTAATCTGCCTTCACCTTGGTGGCGTCAACGCCCGCAGGCAGCGTAAGCACTCGTTGGAAGCTGCCGTAATAGCGCTCCGAACGAAGCACCTTCCCTTCTTCGGTTTTCGCCTCACTCTTGCGTTCACCGGAAATGACGAGATCGCCATCATTCAATGAGACGTTGATGTTTTCCTTCGTCACCCCGGGCAGGTCCGTCTTGATGACGAACTTGTCCTTGTCCTCGTGAACTTCCAATGCAGGACACCAGCCGTCACAAGCATTGGAAACACCGGTAAGCTCGGCCAGAGGCGAAGCAAACAGACGATCCAGTTCCTCCTGAAGAGAGGTGATTCTTCCAAAGCCCGGCCACGCGGCCAGGGCGGGTTGTCTTGTAGCGATCAATTTCATAATTGTTCCTTTCGCTTTGGTTTTGTTTTGTTCGACACATTCGCTTTAGCTGTCGGGATGCCAGAGGAGTAGAATACTAAAAAGCAGTTGTTTTCAGGCCATTTCGCTGGTCTGGAGGTTTCCGACATTCGCGGGGCGCGCAGCGATGACACAGAACAGTGTGCCGTGGCACAAACAGATGAGTCAGGATTGCGCCCGAAGCAGAGGTGGAGAGTAGCCAAGGCCCGTTCTCCCTCCGACGGGACCGCTCATCGCGTGCTGAAGTGCAGCGTCGAGTTGCGAAAATTATCTCTCGCGTTCTGGAAAGCTTCTATCACCCGAAAACCACACCGTGTGACTGGCTTCTCAGTCGTGGGTCATGCGACTTCACCATGAGCGGACGGCCGCTGAGAAGTTCATCGCACCTGGCCAGAGTTTCTTCCTCCAGACGTTCCATCGCCTCATGCGTGTAAAACGTGAGATGAGGGGTTAGCACGACGTTGGGCATCGTGAACAGCGCACTCATAGGGTGACCGGAGAGGAGCAGGGGTTCCTGGCTGTACACATCCAAACCCGCACCCGCAATTTGGCCATGCACCAGAACTTCCACGAGCGCAGCTTCGTCCACAAGCGCACCACGAGAAACGTTGATGAGCGATGCTGAGGGTTTCATTTTTGCCAGCTCTGCTTTGCCAATGAGATGCCAGGTTTCCGCGTTGAGAACCGAGTGCAAGGAGACGAAATCTGCCGCAGTCAGGAGTTCTGACAAAGAATCGCACTTCTCCACCCCTGCACGCTGCATTGTGTCCCTGTCCACATGCGGATCAAAACCCAGTACGCGCATCCGGAAACCATGACCTGCCATTCGGGCCAGGCTGCGTCCGATCCGTCCCACACCCACCAGTCCGAGGGTTTTGCCGGCGAGATCGTTTCCCAGCCACTCTGGTTGCGGCCAAACCCAACCCTCGGATTTCATCGCGCGCTGCAAAGGTCCCAGTTTCCTGGCCAACGTAATCATCAAGGCAAACGCGCCTTCCGCCACGGTTTCCTCCGCGTATTCGGGCACGTTGACGACTGGAATCTTCCGTCGCTTCGCCGCCTCAATGTCAATCGCGTCAATGCCCACGCCGTATTTTATGATGCCGCGGAGGCGCGGGGCGGAATCAATGACTCGAGCCGTAATCGGCGTGTAACACATCAGGATCAGCTCTGCGTCCGCCGCCTCCCTGACGAGTATTTCCTTGGCGATTCCATCAGGCAGGGTCACGAGGTTTAATCCACGGGCACGAAGTCCGGCATCCATGCGCGGGCACTCGAGTTCTCGATCGGTTCTTATGACTTTGATCATTGCGGAAGTAATGATTCAGAATCCGTTGGATCTGTCGAGTAAAGTGGCGAGCTTTGCCGACAGCAAACCCGAGTAGTCCTGAATGAATCAAAACAAAAAGCCCCGCGCTGTCCGCACGGGGCTTTGGAGAGTTACCCGGAGCTCAGTCAAAAGCGTGACCGGCGCTGCACAGGACATTCTTCACCTTGTGACGCACAAGGTCCTTCACAGCAGTGCGGGCGGGCCCGAGATACTTGCGTGGATCGAATTCGCCCGGCTTTTCTGCGAACACCTTGCGGATGGCGGCGGTCATGGCGATGCGCAGGTCGGTATCAATGTTCACCTTCGTGCAACCCGTGCGGCGAGCGACTTCGATGTCGGATTCGGGCACGCCTTGGGCATCAGGCATCTTGCCGCCGTATTTATTGACCTCGTCAACGAGGTATTTCGGAACGCTTGAGGCTCCGTGCAACACGAGTGGGTAATCGCCCATTCCTGCGTCCATCAAGGCCTTCTTGATGAGCTTGAGGCGTTCGAGATCGAGATGCTGTTCGCCCTTGAATTTGTAGGCACCATGGCTGTTGCCGATGGCAACCGCGAGTGAATCGCAGCCGGATTCCTTTACGAACTTCACGGCTTCTTCCGGCACGGTGTAGTGGCCGCTCATTGAATGCGCACCGCCTTCTTCACCTTCGTCGAATTGAGCGCCGACCAGATGGCCGAGTTCGGATTCCACCGAACAATTGTATTTGTGGGCGTATTCGACAACCTTTTTGGTGATCTCAACATTTTTATCGAAGGGCTCATGACTCGCGTCAATCATCACGCTTGTGAAACCTTCATCAATGCACTCCTTGCACAGCTCGAATGTGTCGCCGTGGTCGAGGTGAATGGCGATGGGAATGTTGCTCAGGCTGACAGCAGCCTCGATGAGCTTCTTGAGATAGACCGGGTTGGCGTACTGCCGCGCGCCCTTGGAGATTTGCAGCATCAAGGGTGCTTTTTCCTCTTCGCAGGCTTCGACGATGGCCTGGATAAGCTCCATGTTGTTGACGTTGAATGCGCCGAGCGCATATTTTCCTTTGAGCGCCTTGGCAAAAAGGTCTTTGGTGTGTGTCAGTGGCATAATGTTCTATTTCAGTTTCAAGGGCCGGGTTTCCCAAGCCAACGCGCAGGGTATGAATTGCGCGCATTGAAGGAAATAAAAATTCTTGGCGGAAACAGGTGCTCTTGGACGCAGACAACAAGCTAACTTTCAAAAAAATCCCGGGCACGTTTGTCCTGCCGGAGCGCGGCGAGCGCATTGTGCAACCTGGATTTCACCGTGCCAGTGGGAACATTTGTGGCCGTTGCGATTTCGGCCATCGTAAGATCGTCCACAAACCGCAGAAGAATGACCTCACGGTGCTCCAGAGACAAATTGGCCAGCGCTGCTGACAGGTCCGAGGAAAAGGCGAGCGGAATTTCGGTGGATGCCAATTGTTCGAGCAATTGTTGCTCGCCCTCGGTGGATTGGACGCGGCCTGCCTTCTGCCGTGCTGCAATGGAGAGATTCTTCACGGCTGGATAAAGGAACGTTTTTAGATTGGCCGTAAGCTTGAAGCCGGGAAATTTTCTCAAAAGGTAGAGGAAAGTTTCCTGCATGACATCAAGCGCAAGATTTTCGTCTCCAGTGAAACGATGCGCCAGATTCACCACCCAGTCGCGATGACGATGGTACAACACGTCGAACGCCGCCACGTCGCTGTTATTTATGGCGGCAATGAGCTGCTGATCACCAGGTGGGTCGTGTGATTCGGGCGATTGCACTGGGGCGTTCGCGGTCATGGTTCACGGCAGCCCGCTGTGGCTTCAAGCAATTAAGTGAGGTAGCACGGCAAAAGGTTCAATTGACGTGAGACTTAAACGGCATGACCCAGGTTTTTGTTTTCATCTGACTCCTGTGCCGGTAAGAATTCCGCGTGTTCGATATTCCCAAAACCATGCGGGCCTCGGTGTATCGCGGCCCGAATGATCTGCGCACCGAAACACTGCCCGTTCCCCGCACCGGCGCGGGCGATCTGCTCGTCAAGGTTTCCACCTGCGGCGTTTGCCCCACGGACATCAAAAAAATTCAATACGGTACAGTGACACCGCCGCGGGTGTTCGGGCACGAAACGTCGGGCACAGTCGTTCGCGTCGGCGCCCGCGTGCGTGGCTTCTCAGTTGGAGATCGCGTGGCGTTGCATCATCACATTCCGTGTTTGGACTGCCACTTCTGCCGTCACCGCGCCTTTGCTCAATGCGAGACCTACAAACGCACCGGTATCACTGCCGGCTTCGAGCCGTCCGGCGGCGGGTTTTCAGAATACGTCCGCGTAATGCCATTCGTGTTACCGGGCGTGGTAAAAATTCCATCAAAGAATTCCTTCGAAGAGGGCGCAATGCTCGAACCGGTCAACACGGTGCTCAAAGCCGTGCGCCGTTTGAACCTTCTGCCGGGTGATGTCGTGCTCGTGGCCGGGCAGGGGCCAATCGGCCTGATGTTCACGCGCTTGTTGCAAATCCAAGGCGTGCGAGTAATTGCCACCGACCTGCTGGCATCGAGGCTGAAACTTGCGCGACGATTCGGAGCGCGCTGGACGCACCTCGTGCCGGGCGATGGACTGTCACAGCTTGTCTCGCGAGCTTCACGCGGGCTTGGACTTGACGCTGCAATCATCGCCGTGCCGTCAGACGCCGTGGCACTCGAAGCGCAGGCATTACTGCGCGGAGGCGGGCAATTGATGCTCTTCGCCCACACCAAGCGTGGTGATGTTTTCAAGCTGGATCCAGCATCGGTATGTGTGGATGAGAAGGATTTCCTCGGCAGTTACTCGGCAGACTTTACTCTGCAAAAGGAGGTGGCGCGGCTGGTGTTCTCACGACGGTTGGATGTGCGTCCGCTCATTACGCACCGGTTTGCTCTGGATCAAACTTCAACAGCCGTGGCTCTCGCTGCACGACCGACGGAGGATGCTTTGAAGATTCTTGTCACGCCGGGGAGTTGTTGATGTTGTTTTTCTCGTCCTCGCTCTCGTTCTTGATGGACAGATCATCGAAGCAAGGCTCGAAACTCGCGGACTCGGCGGTGCGCGCCCCAGCCTATCTGTTCTTCACGAACAATTTTCCGGGCAGTTGCTTGATGACGCGTTTCATCTCCAGGCTCAACAACGTCACGCTTGCGGCGGAGGCGGGCAGTCCGCTGCGGCGGATCACTTCATCAATGCTCGATTCGTCCTCGGCCCGAAGCGCGTCATAGACCTTTTGTTCGTTCTCGGAAAGTTCGAGTGCGGGCAGCACGCCTGTTTCGCCGGGCGACGGCGGTTTGTTGCTCGACGGAAACAGATATTCAAACTCACTCAACACATCCTCCGCGTCTTCGCACAACTTCGCGCCCTTCTTGATGAGATCGTGACAACCCTTGCTGCGTGGGGAATCAATCCGACCAGGGACTGCAAAAACCTGCCGCCCGTACTCGGTCGCGAAATTCGCAGTGATCAGCGCGCCGCTGGTGAGGTTGGCCTCAACAACGATTGTGCCGAGCGTCATTCCAGCAACGATCCGATTGCGAATGGCGAACGATTGGCGGTCGCCATTGCGATTGAACGGAAACTGCGTCACCACGGCACCGTGTTCGGCGATGCGATCAAACAACTCCTTGTTTTCTGGCGGAAAGACGATGTTGATGCCCGTACCGAGCACGCAAACTGTGCGGCCTTTGGCGCTCATGGCACCCTGATGCGCCGCTGTGTCAATGCCGCGCGCTCCGCCGCTCACCACGGTGACGCCAACGTACGCCAGTTGGTAAGCGAGCTTGCGGGCGACCTCGATTCCGTAGTGCGTGGTCTGGCGCGAGCCAACCATGGCCACGGCGCTTTTATCCTTCGCTGTGAGCGAGCCTTTCACGTAAAGCACGAAGGGTGGATCATAAATCTCCTTGAGCATTGGCGGGTATTCCTCATCCGGCTGGATTACAATGCGACAGCCAAAATCAGCGATGCGTTTGATCTCGCCTTCGAGGTCTATGTTCTTTTCCCAACCGGAAATAGCCGTGGCAGTTTCATCGCCGATGCCGCGCACCTGGAGGAGTTGTGCTTTGGAAGCCTTGAGAATCGCCGTCGGCTCGCCAAAGTGCTCCAGCAGTTGCCGCACGCGAACCGGCCCGACGCCTTCGATGAGATTGAGCGCAACGAGCGCTTCGCGGGAGTCCATGCTTGTGGGAATAGCGGCTTTTGAAATCGGAATCAAGCATGGAGGCGACGTGTCCGTGGTTAGCGTTTCCATTGGAAATGCCGGATCGTCACAAGTTTCCTGCTTTCCCGCGTTGCCGTTTCTCCGGTATATTTTGCCAATGCGAATTTTGTCAGGCATCCAGCCATCCGGCGCGCTGCATCTCGGGAATTACTTCGGGATGATGCGCCCGTCCATCGAGCTGCAGGAAAAGGGCGAGGCGTTTTATTTCATCGCCGACTATCACTCGATGACGTCGCTGTTCAATGCGGATGAGCGCCGCAAGAACACGCTGGACGTGGCGTTGGATTTTCTGGCGTGCGGGCTTGATCCGCAACGCTCGGTATTCTTCAAGCAATCTGACGTGCCGGAAGTCTGCGAACTTGCGTGGATTCTTTCCACGCTCACGCCGATGGGTTTGCTGGAGCGCGCCACCAGTTACAAGGACAAGCTGGCCAAGGGAATTTCCCCGAATCACGGCCTGTTCGCGTATCCGGTGCTGATGGCGGCGGATATTTTGATCTATGACTCAAACATTGTGCCGGTCGGACAGGACCAGAAGCAGCACGTCGAGATGACGCGCGACATCGCCACCAAGTTCAACGAAACCTACGGCCAGACATTTGTAATTCCCGAGCCACAGATCAAGGGCGAGACCGCGAAAGTGCCGGGCATTGACGGCGAGAAGATGAGCAAGAGCTACGGCAACACCATCGAGATTTTCGGCGACGAAAAGGCGCTCCGCAAAAAAGTCATGGCCCTCAAGATGGACAGCCGCACTCCAGCCGAGCCTAAACCGGATGCGGACCAAAACCTCGCCATCCAGTTGCTCAAGGTCATTGATGTGAGCGTTGGCAAGGAATGGGAGGAGAAGCTTCGCGTCGGCGGCATGGGTTACGGTGATCTGAAGAAGAAGCTATTTGAGGTGTATTGGGAACACTTCGCCGCCGCGCGAACCAAGCGCGCCGAACTGGTGGCAAATCTGGATTATGTGAACAAGGTTCTCGCTGATGGCGCGGCCAAAGCGCGGGCAAAAGCCACCGATGTGCTTAAACGGGCACGCAAGGCGAGTGGGTTGGAGTGAATTGATGGAGCGCTGGCGGCAGCGAGTGTTTCGATCTTAACAACCCTGTTCGGCTTCTTTCTTCCCAAGCTCCGGGCAACACGAGCCGCAGTGTTCGTAGCAGTCGGGACAGATTTTCTGCTCACCGAAAGCGATTGCGCCAAAACGCCCGCACTTATCGCACGTCAGATTCTCGTCGGGCAGGGTGGCTTGTGACATATCAGGCGTGGAGTTTACCCACAGCGGTCCAACAAGCCAATCAACCAAACGAAAACGAACCGACTACTGGGAAGCTTTTGCGACGCCGGATTCGGCTGATGAAACCGCCAGCTCCGTGATGCGGATGGCGAGACGATTTTCGATGACGACGACTTCGCCGCGTGCCACCAGCTTGTGGTGGGCACGGAGTTCGACCGGTGTGCCCGGAATCTTGTCGAGCTGCACCACGGAGCCCGGCGCAAGCTGGAGGATTTCCCGCATCGGCAGATGACACGAGCCGAGTTCGGCGGTGAGATTCACCGGCACATCGAGCACCATGTCGAGGTTTGGAGGATATTCTGAGGCGTTCATGTTCCCTTGTCCCTTAACTTTTCAAAACCTGGATTACTTCCACGGCCCATTTGTCGTCGCACTTGCCGAGACGGCCCGTGAATCGTGTCGCATTACCCAGTCGCAACTGCACCTGGCTCGCCGATTCAGCGGGCAAATCCAATACGTCGCCGACTTTCAGCCTGGGCAATTCACGCGCGGTGATTTGCGGGCCGGGCATTTGTGCGGTAATGGCCATGCGCACGTCGTCATATGCCGGATTCCACGCAGCGGCTTTGGCTGGCGCAGCAGCAGGTCCCGGCAATGAGTCCGCCGGTGGAGCGAGTTCGGCGCGGATTTTTTCGAGCAACGGATCAAGCGAGCTGAATGGAAGAGCAAATTGAATTTTTGAGCAGACATCGCCGAGATGCGCGTTGACCGTGGCCAGAAACAAAGGCGCATCGGAGGGCGATGTCTGCAGATATCGCGAATCATTCTCGTGACCGATCACCACAGGCTTGAGGGGCTTGTAAGCTGCCCAGTGTTCGCACCAGCCCTGGGTGAACATCTGCACCACTTGGTCGAAAAGAGCGATTTCAATCTCGGTCAGATTGCGCGAGGAGGCATCCAACTGTCCGGGTCCGCCCATGAGCCGTTCGGTGAGGGCGAGTGCGAAGGCGGGATTGATCTCAATCAAACCAATGCCGCGCAGCGGTTCGATCTTGAACAGCGTGAAATGGGTCGTCTGCGGATAGCTCGTGGCGAACTGCCGGAACGTGGGTGTCTGGAACGAGGCGAGTGAAAGATCGAATTCCGTCCGGAACAAGGATGCAAACCGCCGCGCAAGCACACAGAGGATTTCATTGTAGTCGGCGGTGAGCCTGCGCAGTTCGGGTCCGTTGAGAAGTTCACGGGAAGGGAAGGTGTAAGGCTCGATGATCGGTGCGAGGTGCGGAGTGTCAGGTGTCAGATCACCTGGCACCTCGGCTGGCGCTGTAGTCGCGGCTTCGGTCGGCACCGGATTGTTTCCCTCAGTCTCCATGTGGGTGTTGAGTATCTCCCTCTCCCCCCTCCAAGCCACCCCTCTCACTTGTGAGGCAATAAGGGTGAGCGGGTTGGAGGGGGGAGAGGGACATTTTATTACTGGATTGCGAACTCGGTGAAATAGATTTCCTTTACCATGCCGTCGCCGAGCACGCTATTGAACGCTGAGACGAGTTCGGTGCGGATAAGATTGCGCGCACCGGGCTTGTCAATGTCCGCGATCGTTTTCACTGCCAGCACGCTCGAGGCAACGTCACGCAATTGTGCGTCGGCTTTTTCAACCTCCTCCTTCAACGTCGCGCTTTTGCCGACGAGGGTGATGTTGACGAGAAGGTAGCGTGTGCCGGCGGTGCCGGAGACGTTGACGAGCACCTTGGTGCTGAGAGGAACGCTGGTTTTCTCCTTGCCGCCATGACCACCCTTGCTGCTGCTTTCGCCGTGGCCTTCCTTGGGTTTTTCACCATGCTCACCTGCGGCTGTGGCTTCACCGTGACCACCGCCTTCGGACTTCGCTTCGGCATGAATGGCGTTGCCATTGATCTTTGGCAGGAGCACAAAGACTGTCATCACGTAAGCCATCACCGGCATGAGGACGACGTTGAGTATGAGCGGCAACATGGCCTTGATGCCGCCGGACGGAGGAGCGGCGCCTTCCGCGGGTTTTGGGGCTTCGGCATTCTTGTCGGACATAATTGTGCGTGAGAATTACGGGTTAACGTTTCAGATTGACGAGTTCCTGCAACACTTCGTCGGACGTGGTGATGATGCGGGCACACGCCTGGAATCCGCGCTGCGTACTGATGAGGTTGGCGAATTCGTTGGCAAGGTCCACGTTGGAAAGTTCCAGCGCGCTGGAATCAATCTTGCCGAGGCCGTTTGTTCCAGGCACTTCAGCAGTGGAGGCGCCGCTGCCGCCCAGCGGGCCAGCTGCACCGATGCCGGACCAAAGATTATCACCTTCCTTGAGCAAGGCCTGTGGGTCGGTGAATTTCTGTAACAGAATCTGCGCAGTCACATATTCCGAGCCGTCGGACATGTGGATGTTGACGGTTCCGTTGGATCCGATGCTGAAGGTTGTCATGGCCGCACCCGGAGTGGTGGTGGCCGGGGCCAGATCGTCATTTATCTGAATATCGCCGCGCGCCGCACCGGCTGAAATGTTGGCCGCATTGTAACCTTGCACGCGCAGACCTTTGTTTGTGATGAGGTAACCGTTTGAATCCAGGCGGAAATCACCTGCGCGTGTCGCGTATTCTTCTCCACTGTTGGCATCACGGACCATGAAGAAACCGTCGCCGTCAATGGCGAGGTCGGTGCCGACGCCGGTGCGGTTGAGAGCGCCCTGCGTGAAGAGGTTTTTCACCGCGGCGGTGGTGACGCCGGAACCGACCTGCATGCCTGCCTGCCCGGCGCCGCTGGACGCTGCGCTGGAAACCTGCAACGTCTGGCTGAACGCGTCGGAAAAGTCCGAGCGCGCGGCCTTGAACGCGATGGTGTTTGAGTTGGCAATGTTGTTACCGATGACGTCGAGGCGGTTTTGAAACTGTTGAATGCCGCTGACGCCTGAGTTTAGTGCTCGAAGCATGGATGTTTCGCTTTCTTTGTTGTTGTTTATTAAGCGGGCGTCACGGCCAGTACCTGGCTCATGTCGTATGTATGACGGCCCACGACGATTCGCGGCTTCCCTGCCTCTTCCAACACGCCCGACACGATGCCGTGCGTAATTCTCTTTGACCCGCTCTTGAGTTCGACCGAGCGACCGATCATGGCTTGAGCCATGTGGAGACCCAGGTCGCTGGGCTCAAGCTGCCTTGGTGTTGCATGACCGACCATCATGGTTGATGCGTTCATAGGACTCTCGCTTTCGTCAGTTTGTGGTCTGGGATGAAGCCGGATTGGCAGCGATGGCTGGCAAAGGCTGGGTGACCGTCGGTTTGACTGTCAGCACATCGCTCATTTCGTAAGGAACGCCCCCGATGATGAGACTTGGTTTGCCGTTTGAAAACTCCACGGATTCCACCACGCCCGTGAACGTTGTATTCTTGAGGCCCTTGACCGTAACCGTATCTCCAAGCAGTGATCCTGCGCGCAACTGCGCCATGTCCTGCTGCATTGTTTTGCTCTGTTCCAGCGCACTGAACGAGGCCATTTGCGCGATGAACTCCGTGTCCTTCTGCGGGTTCATCGGATCCTGCTGCTGCATCTGTGTTACCAGCAACTTTAAGAAATCATCCTGTCCGAGCACCTGCACAGGCGAGCGCGCCGAACCATCCGGCATGTTGTTGCTGGTGGTGCTGATCCCAAGAATTGAAGCTGCGGATGGCATAATTTTCCTTAAGCCCAGGTTTCAAAACGGTCGTTGGTTGGCGCTTTTTTCGTTGTCAGGGCCCGACGGCTTGCCGACACCATTGGTGCGGAAGGCAATTCGGACGCAGGCGGCTGTGGCGGCGACTGCCGCTGCCCGCCGCTGTTTTGCGAATGTGAAAAACTTGATGGTGAGAAAAACTCCGTGAAGCCGGTGCTGGTCCGTTCGGTCAGCGGCGCGAGCTTGACGCCCTGTTGCGCGAGCGATGTCTGCAATTGCGCCCACTGCAAGCTCAACGCGCGGTGGTCACCCAGTTCGCACTTCGCCTGCACTTCCACCTGGCCATCGCGCCATTGCAATCGCAATGAAATCTGCGTCTTCGCGTCCGGCGTCAAAACCACGTCCACCTGGTCGTCTGCCGCGCGCTTGAACATCCGCACTTCACGAGAAATAATTTCACCTATGCGTTCGATGCGCGCAGGTTGGAATCTCGTACTGTCATCCACTGCGATTGTCTCGCCGCGACCATCAAGAGATTTTGCCGTAGCCATGGTTCCTATCGTGAACAAGGATTCCGCCACCGGAGTTTTGGTGGTGTTGTTGGAAACTGTACGACCGGCAGAAAAGTTCTCACCCGGCAAATCCTGCCTGCCCAACCCGGCAAATTCATCCTTGTTCGGCACGTTTTTCATCGTTGCAGCTAAATTAGCAGCGGATATGCCACTACCGTTTTCATTTCCGGCAGTGTCGGCGCGGCGCACGGCTCGTGCGGGTCGCTGGTCACCTGAAGCCTGCGTCAAAACATTCGTATCCGTTACAGGTGCGGCTCCTGGTTCGGCGACTTCGCCTTCCAATGAGAGTTCATCCGCAGCGGACCCAATTTCAGCAGCCACTTGAGGCAGCGATGCATCAAGCCCGGACCCTGTGCCAATTGCGGCTTCATCCTTCGTCACAAGCTCAATCTGTTTTTGCAGCGAGTCTGGAACTGAAATCAATTTGGTGGCCGCCGCCGCGCGCTCTGGCGCGCCGAAGCCGGACGCTGGCAACGAGGCGGCCAATCCGGGCATGACCTCTGGCTTTTGCAAAAACTCAAAGCCGGCGGGCAACGATTTGCCGGTTTGCGTTTCGCCTTCGCTTGTCAGCGCTGCATTCGCGCCGCCGGTGAAACTCAAGCCTGCCGCATCCTCGGTATCAGCCGACACACCACCACCTGTTGCTGGAGAAACAATCCTGTCTCCTTCAAATTCTTCCCCGTTCGCGGGCGCGCTTGTTTCCGTCACTGTCTCAACTGGCTTTGCCGGTGCTGCGACAGCGAGAGCGCCAGCAAGACAATCGTCTTCCTGTTCCCGTGCGGGCTGCGCGTCGGGGGTGCGGGGAGCAGGGTGCGAAGTGTCAGGTGAGTTGGTAACTCGCACCTTCGACGCGGCAGACCTCGCTTCCTGCGGCATAACCGAGTTCGAGGTTCTGTTTGTCAGGTCGGTTTTTGTCTGACGTTTCATGCTGGCCAACCTGGAAGATCGAGGCTGCGACGGCCTTCGCTCTAAAATCTTGTCCGTGTTGTGGTCGAAGCGTGACCGCGATGAAGTGGCGCGATCCAATTCAGCACCGAAATTGCCGCCGCCCGTTGCGGGCTTGCTGTTGGTGACATCAAACGGCAGCGCCGCAGTCGTGGATTTCCCGATTTGTGCAATGGGAGAGTTCATGGCGTCGAACCTTTCTTGGTCTCCTTGGGCGTGGAGAGATACGTGCGGAGACGATCCGTGATCAAAGCCATGCGTTTTGCCAAAGTTTCGCTCTGCTTGCCGAGAAGCTCGATGATTGGTGCGGACTCGGAGTCTTTGAGCACCGCAAGAATTTTCACAAGCGTGTTGTCATCCAGTTCCTTCATGATCACCGCCGCGCCCTCAGGCGACATCGCGGCGTAGGTCTTGGCGAGTTTCTTGATGTTGACGGCTTCTTCCGCCGTGACGCGCGCTACTGTGGAATCAAATTCCTTCTGCATCTGGAAGACAGATTGCGTGACGACGTTGATTTCCATGCGTTCAGCCTGCAGACGTTCAGCGAGCGCGTTCAAATCCTTCTCGCGCTTGTCCAACGTCGCTTTTTCCTTCTTCAACTCCTCGATCATCATGTCCACGTCCGGGTTTTGGTATTCCCATGAAGGCACGACACCCTTGGCTCTTGCGACAATATCCGCGTTGGTTTCGCCAGCTTCGGAAGTATCATGGCGTGGTGCGGGTTTCCAGACCATCGCGGTGGTGACGATGTACAAAACCAGTCCAAGGATGGAAGCGACCAGGGGTGATTTCAGGATTTTCATGCGAGTGAATCGTTTGTGACCCTCCAGGAGGACGCGGAAACGGCGCGCTGGGTGGCCAGTTCATCAAGAAACTTTTGCGAATCACGAGCAATGTCCCGGTCATAACTCAACCGCTGACGTCCACGCAATTTGTCCACGGCCTCGCGCTGTCTGCGCGCCGTGAGCATCTGCTGCAATGCCTGGTTCGCACCTCGCTCTGCGTGGGCGAGCGCTTCTTCTCTCGCAGTACGATCCTCCCCGAGCAATCGCGCCTGCAACCGTAACTGCGCAGCCTTGGCCGCCGTGCAACCTTTCACCATTTCCTCGCGGACCCGTCCCCACACGCTGTCGAGTTCGTGTTGGGCGGCTTCGAGTTGTCGCAACGCACCTGCGCGCAACAACAGCGCCTGCGCGTAGTTTTCGAGCGCAACATTTTCAGCACGTTTGCGCGTGGTGGCGACGGCTTCAAGTGAGAATCGGAATGTTTTCATAATGTTTCAGGTCAGCGGAGGGTTGCAGACCGCATCGGGGTGACGGGCGGTGACGGACTCATGGTTTGCTGGAGTTGCCTCCAGCTTTCCACCGGGCTAAATCCTTCGCGGATGCCCTGACACAAAAACTTTTTCAGCGGATCACTCAGACGGATGGCGTTGTCAATTGCCGCGTTGCTGCCAGCCGGATACGCGCCGATGCTGATCAAGTCCTGGTTGCGTCTGAACACCGACAGCGCTTCACGCGCCTGACCGGCAAGATCGCACTGTTCGGGTGTGCATAAATCGCGCGATAGCCGGCTCACACTGTCGAGCACGTCAATGGCCGGGTAATGATTCTGCGTCGCTAGTTCCCGCGTGAGCACGATGTGCCCGTCCAGAATGGAACGCACCGCATCGGCGATGGGATCATTCATGTCGTCCTGCTCCACGAGCACGGTGAACAGGCCGGTGATCGAACCGACTTCGCCCGTGCCGGCGCGTTCAAGCAGTTGAGGCAGCAGCGAAAATACCGACGGCGTGTAACCGCGCGTCGCGGGAGGTTCACCCACTGCCAGACCGATCTCGCGTTGCGCCATCGCGAAACGCGTCACGGAATCCATCATCAGCAAAACATTCCTGCCTGAGTCGCGGAAATGTTCGGCAATGGCCATTGCTGCAAAAGCGCCCTTCACGCGGGCCAGTGCGGGCTCGTTCGAGGTGGCAACAACAACAACGGATTTTTTCCGGCCCGCTTCATCAAGGTCCTTTTCAAGGAACTCACGGACTTCGCGACCGCGCTCGCCGATGAGCGCGATGACGTTCACGTCGGATTCAGCCCGGCTCGCAATCATTCCGAGCAATGTGGATTTGCCGACGCCGCTGCCTGCAAAGATGCCGAGGCGCTGGCCGCGTCCGCACGGTGTAAATGTATCCACGGCTTTCACGCCGGTTTGAAACACCTCGGTGATGCGCTGGCGTTTGAGCGGATGCGGCGGGAGAAAATTCGCACTGACCTGGCGTTCGGCTGCAAGCGGACCGTGGCCGTCCAGCGGACGACCAAGACTGTCAATGACCCGTCCCATCAAGCCGTCGCCAACCTGCACCTGCAAAGGCGTGCCGAGCGCGATGACTTCGCTCCCCGGATGAATCCCGCGCACTTCGCCGAGAGGCATCAGCAGGACGTGGTGATTTCGGAAACCCACAACCTCCGCGAGCGTACTGCCGTCGTGACGTGCGGATTCGATCCGGCAGACTTCGCCGAGCGCGGCGAGCGGGCCTTCGGATTCGATGACGAGTCCGATGATCTGCACCACGCGACCGCGGTTCTCGAGGACGCGGGTTTCCCGTGCGCGCTGGAAGGCGTGCGCCAGACGATGACCGGGACGGACGCCAGCAGTCCATAGTCCCGAGTCCACAGTTCCGAGTCCGGTACCGGCTGACTTCGGACTTCGGACTTCGGACTCCGGACTGTTTTGCGACTTTAGCTGCATGAGATTTCGAGAGATTGTTTCAACGCTTCAAGTTTGGTTTCGCGACGCGCGTCCACGACGCCGAAGTTGGTCTGCACCAAGCAGCCACCGCGGGAAACGTTGGATGAGGTCTGAAATTTCAGGCGCTCTCCGCCCACGTCCGCCAGTAAAATGGGCGCGTTGGCGCGTTGAAGAAGTTCGTAGTCCATTGGATTCAGCAGCACGGTGAGTGTGCTCTTTTGCTCGACCTGGCCGAGAGCCTCGCGAACGGCTGCCTCGACCATTTCGCTGGAAACGGGCATGTCTGCGACGAGCTTGCCTGCAATCTCAAGCGCAAGCGCGATCATGGCACCTTCACATTCGCGCGTGACCTGACCCGCTGCGGCGCGGAGCGAATTCAAAATGCCGTTTTGCAGCTCGCTCAATTCGCCACGTTGGCGAAGGAGCTGGTCGCTTAAAGACTTTTCGCCATCAGCGCGACCACGTTCGTAGGCAGCCTGTTCGCGCTGGCTGATGCGATCCTCGAACGCGAGCGTGTGAGGTTCGGTGCTGACCCGCACATCGAGCACGGGTCTGCCAAACCGGATGGTTTCATGCCATGACTTCATTTGATTTCGTCTCCTCACCGCCACGGTTTATTTCGATTTCCCCTTCGCCTTCGAGGCGACGGACGATGTCCACGATGCGCTGCTGTGCGGCTTCGAGCTCCTTTGGTTTTACCGCATTCAAGAACGAGATTTCCTCCTTCACGGTTTCCGCGGCGCGCTTGGAGATGGCGCCGAACAAGGCGGCCTTGACGGGCTCGCTCGCTTTTTTGAGCGAGAGGGCGAGATCACGCGTGTCCACCTCGCGCATGACTTTTTGCAACCCGGCGTTGTCGAGCAGGACCATGTCGTCAAAGGTGAACATTTTCTGGCGGATGGCTTTTCCGAGTTCGGGATTGCGTTCCTCGATGGAGACAAGCACCGCCTTGCTGACGTCGCGGTTGAGATTGTTGAGCAGGTCGGCGGCAGGCTTGATGCCGCCAGTGGTGCTGATGGCACGCGTGGCTTTGAATCCAAGCTTGCGATTGATGATGCTCGCGATCTGCTCCATCACCTCGATAGGTGTGGGCGAGAGCGATGCAAGACGTTCGATGACCTTGTCGCGAAGCTCCGACGAACATTCGTTCAACAACGCCTTGGCCTGGCTTTGCGGGAGATGGCTCGCGATCAGGGCAATGGTCTGGGGCTGCTCGGTTTTGAGGACGTTGAGCAGTTCGCGCGGATCGGATTCAATCATGGGAACCATGAAGTCCGCTGTGTCCGAGTCGCCACCAAACCGGGAGACAATCGCGCTGGCTTTGTTCGTACCCACGGCTTTTTCAAGTGTGGCCCGAACCACGTGCGATCCACCGGTCACAGACGAGCTGGCGTGGACGGCGACCTGCGCAAAATCATGGAGCACCGCGCGCTGCATTTCGTAACTGACGATGTCGAATTTCGCCATCTCGGCGGACACGGCCTGAAGTTCCTTCTCGTCGAACTGCTTCATGATCGAGGAAGCGGAATCGGGCCCGAGCACGAGCATGAGCACGGCGAGCTTCTGGGTCCGCGTGAGCGACGCTGGATCGGGCGTATTGTTGTTTGCTCCCGGATTCATGCGCGGTTATTTCCTGTCCTCGGCCATCCATGAGCGGATGGCGTGCGACATGTTTTGCGGGTTCTCGCGGATGAGGCGGTTCAACACTTCGACAGTAACAGCGCCGGAATCGCCGGGAGCAGAGTGACCGTTGCCGCCATTGCGTCCGGCCGCGAACTCACCGACGGGGACGCCGAGTGGAATCTGATCCATGGAAGTTTTCTTGAACGCGCGCCAAAACATGAAAAGCGCGATGCAGGCGATCACGGGATAAACGGCATTGCGCGCAATGTCCCACCAGAGCTGTTGTTTCTGCTGCTTCTCCATCTGCTGGGCGATTTCGACGACCGGTTGATCATTGAACGGCATTTCCTCAACAGTGAGCTGGTCTGAGCGCCCTGAATCGGTGCCTTCATGAATGCCGAGCGCACCCATGACCATGCGGCGGATCTTTTGCATTTCTTCGGGCGAACGTGGTGTGACCACGCGATTCGTGCCTGAGCCGGTGGTGTTGGCCGCAATGGATACGGCAGCGGACAAACGCTTCAAACCGCCTGGTGTGTGCATGATGTTGCTGATGGTCTTGTTGATTTCGTACTGATTGTTCGTAACTTTCTTGGCCATCTTGTTGTTGTTGACCGGAACGGTGGCGACGGAGTTGGTTTCGGCGGAGTTGGAGGAAATGCCAACTGCGCCACCGGGCGAGGATGTGATGGAATCCGTTTTCTCGTCATTGATGGTCTGAATGCGGATGACTTGTCCATCGGGGTCGTATTTTTCCTCGACGCTCGTCAGAGAGTCGAAATTGATTTCAGCGGACACGCGCACAATGGATTGACCTGAACCAAGCGCCTTGCTGAGGATGTCCTCGGCCTTCTTCGAGAGATATTGTTCAAGTTCGCGCTGTGCGGTCAGTTGAGTGCTGGAAAGACCGGCAACGGAATCGTTTTCATTATTCGAGGAAAGGACGCTGCCCTGACTGTCCATGACGCTGACGTTGTTGGCAGCGAGGCCTTCAACCGAGTTGGCAACGAGGAAACGGATGGCGTTGACGTTTTGCTGAGTCAGTTGGGAATTGCCGCGCACACGCACGAACACGGATGCCGTGGGTTTCTTCTGGTTGTCAACGAGCAGCCTGTTTTCAGGCATGACGATCATCACGCGGGCTGTCTCGATGGAATCCACCTGGCTGATGGTGCGGGCCAGTTCGCCCTGGACAGCGCGGAGGTAGTTGGCGCGTTGGACGAAATCGGAGATGCCGAAGTTGGGTTTGTCAAAAATCTCGAAGCCCACGCCTTCGCCGCGCGGAATGCCTTTGGCCGCAAGTTGCATCCGCATGAGATGAACCTTGTCCGAAGGTACGGAGATGGCCCCGCCGTTGCGGTTGATCTTGTAGGGCACTTTGGCGTCGTCGAGTGCGGCGACAACCTTCGACGCTTCCGCTTCATCGAGTTTGCCGTACAGCAGCGCGTAGTCGGGACTGCCCGACCAGAACGCGAGTGCGCCAAGGCCGACCAGCACGGCGAGACCGGTGACAACAAGCGTCAGCCGCTGGGCTGCGCCGAGATGTCTCCAGATGTTGTTTAGCTGGCTGCCGATTTGCGTTAATCCATTGTTCATTCGTTATCCCTTTACGACTTCCCTGTCAGACCTGCATCCGCATCAATTCCTGATACGATTCCAAAAGCTTGTTGCGCACTTCCACCATCAGTTGAAACGACACGCTGGCTTCTTCCGCCGCCAGCACCGCCTGATGAAGCGGAACCCCCTGGTTGCCGAGCACGCCAGCCGCAGCGTTGGTCGCGGCGGCTTGTTTGCCACTGACTTCGGCCACAAGGTTTCCCAGCGTGCTTTCAAACGATGCCGCGACCGGGGACATTCCACCGGGCTGTACGCCCGCAGCAACCGCTGATTTTCCAAGTTCGTAAACCGGGATCGTGGGCCGTGCGAGGTCCGGCGAGATGCCGCGCAAGGCGTCGGGCATCACCGGCAGGCGCAGTGCTGAGATCGGGTTCATTCAGGTTGTGTGCGGATCAGCGTTTACCGATCGAAAGGGTTTGCAGCGCCATGGTACGGGCGTTGCGGACCACGGCGAGGTTGGCCTCGAACGAGCGTGATGCGGCGATCAAGTCGGCCATTTCCTCGTGAATGTTTACGTTGGGTTTTGCAACCATGCCCCTGGCATCGGCCTCCGGATTGTCGGGTTCGTAAATCATCTGCGGTGGCCGCGGATCCTTGATGATGCGTGCGACCTGGACGCCACCAGCAGATGTATCGGCACCGAGTTGCTGGTTCAACATTCGCTCGAAGACAACCTGACGGCGTTGATATGGCTTGCCGTCCACATCGTGAGTCAACGTGGAGTTGGCGATGTTTTGCGTGATGACATCCATGCGGATGCGCTCGGCGTCGAGTGCGGAGGAGGTGCTGTTGATGCCGCTGAGAATGTTGATCATAGGTCAGGTTGGATCATGATGGCCGCCCGGTGATGGCCAGGCGCAAGCGCAGCAACTGGCCGGTGATGAGCTGGGTTTCGAGCGAGTGTGCAACCATGTTTTGGGTGAGCTGGATCATTTCCTTTTCGATCTGCACGGTGTTGCCGTCCCGACCGGTGGCAACGGCAGAGCTGTCCACCGTGAGGCTTGGTTGCAATCCTTGAATCTGCGCGCCGTCCGGGGATTGCATGGCGTGGCTGAGTTCGGTGGAGAAATTCGGATTGACGTCGATGCGCTTGTATCCAGGCATTTCGACGTTTGCGATATTGCTCGAGATGGCCTCATGGCGGAGCACCGTGGCGTCGAGCATCTTTTTCGTTGCCACGTAATTTGTCTGGCTGAACAGCGCGTCAATCATACAGCTACACAATTTCGGAACTCGCCAAGCAGCGGAGGTGCCAGAAGGGAAAACCAGCCAATCACCGGCAAAAGCGTGCGCGGTAAAAATGCCCCTGGGCAAAAGTTTCCCGTTCAGACAACGTGGCTAGGCAAGTAATGACCGGTGGGCGGTTGCTCCAATTATAGCAGTTTTGGCTGCCTAAGTTACTTGAGAGCGGATGTCGTGGAATGTAAGAAAGCAGGAAACTGCGAACATTAGAAGCCAGTCACTTCCATGATAACGATCCGCTACCTTGTCGCTGTCGCTTCCTTCTAGGACAGCAAACTGCAATCGGAAACGGCTCACTGCTTTTCGCGTAACTGGCGGACGAGGTCGCGGAGTTGTTGATTCTCAGAATCAAGACGCAGGCTGGCTTGTGCGATCAACACGGCGTCATCCATGCGTTTGGTCTGAGTCAAAAAGTTCACGTACCGGAACACGGCTTCGGGCGAGGTTGGACAGAGCGCGAACGCCTGCCGGAACGCGAGATCGGTGGCAGCACGCATCCTGTTTCGCTCCTCGTCATCTTTCGCGCGATCAGAGCGCCAGACATAAACGCCCCCGATGGCGCTGCGGAGCTTGGAAAAACATTTCTGCGCGTCGTCATTTTTCACGAAGGCCTTGTCGCCTTTGAAACCATCAAGATTTTTTCTCAGGAATATCTTGTCCGTGAATTCACACACTTCCTTGACGGACGTTTTCTCTCCAAGCCAGTCGCCGGTAATTTCACTGACAAGTTTTTTCCAGAACACCTGATCTTGTGCGACATCTTTTTCCGCCAATGACGGCTGTGGTGTGGCTTTCAACTCAAAAACCAGCCCGTGCGGAACGAGGTATGGATACGTCCAATCGAGCGGAAAACTTTCTTCGAGGAAGAACTGTTTGCCCGGGTTCTTGTCGAAAATGATTCTCACAAGCATGGCATTGATCTCCATCACAGCCACCTGCCCGCTGACCTGGACACGCCCCTCGACTACATGAACATCCTCGCCAGGCTTCAGCTTGCCAGCCTTCATCCGCGCTTGCGCGTCTGCGACGTATGCCTGAAAAACCTTTTGAGAATCTTCCGCGCTGGGCAGTTGAATCTTTGCGCCATACATCGCCTGGAGGTATGCGAGATATGTCCCGTCTGCGAGCTGGTTTTGTGTGATGGTGAAGAACGGTTTCCCCTCACGATGTGATTCGCTTAATGCAGAAATCACAAACCGACCCGGGTCGGTGCCGCCGAAGAAAACGCTGCCACGTGGAATCGAGTCTATGATCTCGCGCCCGAATCGGCGAAGCCACTTGTTGTCCCACTCGCGAAACTGCTCCTGTGCACCGACAACTTCGGTGATGGGTGACCAGACTGCGGTTCGCAATGCAGGCTGGATCTCGTTTTCATCCGCGCCCGGAAAACGCCCGCTCGCCTTCTGCATCCTGGCGGCCAGATTGGTTGACGTTTCCCAATCGTCCACTTGCACGGCGTCGAAAAAACTCCACACGTAGGAAGGCACTGGATTCGTCAGATCTTTGGCGAGATCGCGCGTCTGCTCACGCTTGGCTGTGGTGAACCGGGCGAGATCAATGTCAATGACACTCGCGGACAGGGACAAAATGGCCGCGAAGAAAACCGCGATAACCGATGCGACAGTGAAGCGTTTCACAAGGCAGGTTTCTCCCGGTGCCATACGGTGCTTTGTTCGTAGGCGTGGGCGATCTTCAACATTGTTTCCTCGCCAAACGGCTTGCCAAGCAGTTGCAGACCGATGGGAAGCTTCGGAGATTTCGTGAAGCCGCATGGAATGCTCACACCACAGATGCCCGCAAGGTTGCAGGAGATCGTGAACACATCCGAGAGATACATCTGCAACGGATCATCCGATTTCTCGCCGATCTTGAACGCAGCAGTGGGTGTTGTGGGCGTGATGATGGCATCCACATTTTCAAACGCTTTCAGAAAATCCTGACGGATCAGCGTTCGGACTTTTTGCGCGCGGAGATAATACGCGTCGTAGTAACCGCTGCTGAGAACGTAGGTGCCGAGGATGATGCGGCGCTTCACTTCCGGTCCGAAACCCGCGCCTCGCGTCTTGCTGTAAAGTTCGATGGGGTCCGCGCCGTTCACGCGTGCGCAGTAACGGATGCCGTCGAAACGGGCAAGGTTCGCCGACGCTTCGGCGGGAGCGATGATGTAATACGTGGCTGCGGCATACTCCGTGTGCGGCAGGGAAATTTCTTCAACACTCGCACCGAGCGACTGCAACTGCTTCACCGCCGCGTCCACGGCGGCTTTCACTTCGGGATCAAGCCCGCCGATCATGTATTCCTTGGGCAAACCGAGGCGCAGACCCTTGATGTTGCCGTCGAGAGCCTTCGTGTAATCGGGCACAGCGTGCGCGACGCTTGTCGAATCGCGCCGGTCGTGACCGCCGATGACGTTCAGCATCGTGGCACAATCGCGGACGTCTTTGGTGAACGGTCCGATTTGATCGAGCGACGATGCAAACGCCACAAGGCCGTAGCGCGAAACCCGTCCGTAAGTCGGCTTCAAACCCACGCAGCCGCACAAGGCCGCCGGCTGGCGGATCGAACCGCCGGTGTCCGTGCCGAGCGTAGCGATGGCTTCATCTGCCGCGACCGCCGCCGCTGAACCGCCGGACGAACCGCCGGGAATGCGCGTCGTGTCCCAAGGATTGCGGGTAACACCGAACGCCGAGTTTTCCGTGGAGCTGCCCATCGCAAACTCATCCATGTTGAGCCGCCCGAAAACGATTGCGCCCGCTATCTTGAGCTTCTCGATGACTGTGGCATCGTACGGTGAAACAAAATCGCCGAGAATTTTCGAGCCGCAGTTGAGCGGCTGATTCTTCACGGCGAGCACGTCTTTCACGGCAACTGGAATTCCAAGCAATGGTTGTTGTGAGGACGACGCACCCGCTGCAATTGCCTTGTCTGCAACATCCGCCTGAGCGAGCGCATCTGCGGCATCATGGCTGATGAAGGCGTGAATCTGCCCGTCCACGCGGGCGATCTGGTCGAGGCATGCTTGGGTAACCTCGCGTGAGGAAACTTCGCGCTTGATCAGACGGGCCGAGAGTTCGGAGATGGTGAGTCTGTTGAGCATTTTTTAACGCAATGACTCAGAAACGAAAGAACCTGAAGAAAAGAAGGTGTCTTTCGCCGTTGTGTCTTTGGCTGAATTCATTTGCATCGAGGGTGAATTATTCAACGATCTTGGGCACGACAAACAGTCCGCCAGATTTTGCGGGCGCGTTGCGCATCGCCTCATCGTGTGGGAGCGAGGGGCGGATCTCGTCGGCGCGGGTGACGTTCACTGTCGGGACGGCGTGGGCGGTGGGCTCGACATTTGAAACGTCCACCGATTTCAACTGCTCAACGAAGCCGATGATGTTGCCGAGTTGCGCGCCCAGTTTGATTTCTTCCTCGGGGGTGAGCGCCAGCCGCGCAAGGTGCGCCACGTATTTCACATTAAAATCACCTGCTGCCATGAAGGGAAATTAGGGAGTTGAGGTCAAAGTTCCAAGTTTGAAGTTCAAAACTGGGTAACGCACGGCTTACTTGACGAAACTCGGAACTGTTCAATCCTCGTCAAACTTCCGCTTGAGCAGCGCCTCGATCTCGATAATTGCCGCCGGTGCATCCGCGCCGTTTGCGAGAATGGTGAGTTTGCTGCCGGGGCCTGCTGCAAGCATCATCAGGCCCATGATGCTTTTGCCGTTCACCTTTTCGCCGTCCTTCTCGACATGGATTTCGCAGGTGAAGCGGCTGGCGGTTTTCACAAACAACGACGCAGGCCGGGCGTGGATGCCCAGCTTGTTCACGACCGTGAGTTCTTTCACCCACGATCCGTCGGGGAGTTTCTTTGCGCTCATCACTTGAGTTGGCGCAGCTTAACTAGCGAATTCTGACTGCAAAAGCCATTCAATTCTGGCTGAATCCGCAAGTTTCTGCAAAGCCACCGCCGTTCGTTAAACCACGGTCTTCATTCGTTGGTGACGAATGGCGGCATCGGACAATCCAGTGTTTCGGCTATACCGCGAAGCAACTCCGCCTCCCCCTCCTGGATTACTCCATCCGCGCCGATGGTTTGAACTGCGGCTTCGAGAAGATTCTTTTTGATCTGCGGAACTGCGCCGGCAAGGCGGTTGAGCGCGTTGTCAATTTCCGCAAGACCACATTCATCGCGCTTTAACAGGCGCAGTTCCTGATCCACAGTGCGCAGGTGCGGTGCGCCTTGACGGAATGCTTTGGCGACTTCCGCGTCATCCGCGCTCCCGATCTGGGCGAGCGCAGAAAGCAGCACGCAGCAGTCGGGCAGCAACGGCTTGAGCGTGTAATACTGAATCATCTCGGGCCGACCTTGATTGATCTGCTGCCCGATCTGGCGGCGGACGATTTTCTGAAGCACGAACTCAAACAGATCAATCTGGTCGTCGCTCTCGATAAGCCAGCGGAGCGTGTTGTTGAAGTGCTGAAACTCTCCCGAGCCGAGCTGGCGTAGCGCAGGCAATGCTAGATTCACGAGTGGCAGCCGCGTGCGTTCGGCAGTCGCTGCAACTTCCGGCGCAAGTGTCAGGAGTTGATTGTGGACTGTCTGCGGAATTTTCTGCGCAAGTTCATTGAGTTGCTCAGAGCGTTTGGAGTCGTCGCGACTGAGGAGCAACGCGTAGATCAACGCCATTGCACCGCGCGAATCGTGCGCTGCGTCCGTGATGGAATCCGGAAAAGAATTCCGCAACTCTTCGGCATAGCGCAATTGCAAAGGCGTGGGCTTGCCGAGATTTGGCAGCACGGATTGAATGCGAACTGTGGTTTGCGGCGCAAATCCAGCGAGGCCGGCGGCGGCGGACATTCCAGGAATTGGGACTCGCGAACCAGGCGTGCGTTGCCGATTGAGCAATTGCGCAACGACGTCTTCGCCCGTGTCCGTCACTGCTTCAACGCGCGGCAATTTTCCATCCCAGTTTGGTTCGAGCGCGCGGATGCGTTCTTCGATGGGCGGGTGCGTGGCGAACGCACCGAACATGGAACTGCTCATGGCGTTTTCAAAAAACATGTGGCTCGCTCCCTCGGCCTGCGGGGATTCGATCACGGAACCCTGGGCACAGGCGGCGATTTTTTTCAGTGCGCCGGCAAGACCGTCAGGATTGCGCGTGAATTGAACGGCGGAAGCATCGGCGAGAAATTCCCGCTGACGGCTCACAGCGGCCTGGATCAGATGGCCAAAGAAAACCCCGACCCAGCCGAGCACCAACAAAACGAGACCAACCAACGGAAGCGGATTGCGATCGCGGCTGTTGCCGCCGCGAACGCGGAGCAGCGTGCGCCCGACTATGGCGAGACACATGATGCCGAAAATGAATCCCATCAGGCGGAGATTGAGACGCATGTCGCCGTTGAGAATATGGCTGAACTCGTGACCGATGACGCCTTGGAGTTCATCGCGGTTGAGCGTGGTGATGCAGCCGCGCGTGACACCCACAACGGCGTCGTTGGGTGTATGGCCAGCGGCAAAGGCGTTGATGCCTTGTTCATGGTCCATCACATAGACCGGCGGCACAGGTACGCCGGAGGCGATGGCCATTTCCTCAACAATGTTCAGCAGCTTGCGTTCGTGCGGATCAATCGTGTTCGGCGGAAGGAGTCGTCCTCCAAGCGATTCAGCCACAGCGCTGCCGCCACTGGATAACTCAGCCATCTTGATGAGACTGCCGCACGTGATGACGGTCAAAGTGCCGCCAAATGCCCAGCCGAAGAGGGCCGGATTCCAAAGTGAACCGCCGTGGGACATTCTGCTGAAAAAGAAAAGGCAGACGAAATAAACGACGGTGGCAATGGCAACGACCGCGAGGCCGAAGTAGAACACGAGTGCGCTCGTGTTCTTGCGGGCCTTGTCCTGTCGCTCGAAGAAATCCATGGTTTCATGTAGCAGCCGACGTAAGGAGGCTCATTCCTCAACTCGGAACTGTTACGCCGGCTGCTACGAATAATCAGAACTGCACCTTCGGCGCTTCACGCTGCTCTGCTTTGTCCACCACGAACAATTCAGCGGGCGCAAAGTTGAACATGCCGGCGATGATATTGGTCGGGAAAACTTCGCGCCCGGTGTTGTAGGCCATCACACTGTCGTTGTAGGACTGGCGCGCGAACGAAACCTTGTTCTCGGTGGAGGTGAGTTCCTCCATGAGTTGATTCATCGAGGTGTTTGCCTTGAGATCGGGATATGCTTCCGCAAGCGCGAACATGCGGCCGAGCGAACCGCTCAACGTGCCTTCCGCTGCCACGAGAGCTTTCATTGCCTCGGCATCACCGGGATTGGCTGTGACGCGGCTGTTGGCGCTGGACGCCGAGTTGCGCGCGGCAATGACGGCTTCAAGCGTGCCGCGCTCGTGCTTGAGGTAACCCTTGGCGGTCTCGACGAGATTCGGGATCAGGTCGTAACGGCGCTTGAGTTGCACGTCAATCTGCGCCCACGCGTTTTTGAAACGGTTGCGCAGCGTGACAAGGCCGTTGTATTTGCCGATGACGAACATCGCAAACAAAACGACGATGCCAAGGACCACGAGCAGTCCAACAAGTGCGAAGATGGGTGTTGTCATAATTCAATTCTTTCCTAAACCACGACTGACAAGTAGGGCAAAGCCCGGGAACGGGCAATTACAAATTCTGAGGGGAATTCAACGGCAAACTTCAGACCTAATGATTATCCGACGACAAATCTCACCAACTCGTCGAGCCGTACAAGGAATCCATGTGAATGAAATCGCTGTGGAAGGGTTTTGACGGCAGCACCAAGGAAGATCACAAAAAACGTCACATAATTTGCACGACCAACGGTGGTGATGAATGATCTGTTTCCATGCGTGCGACGGGCTAGAAGAGCGACAATCCATTCCTCCCAAAGCGAGGTCAGCAACATACTGATAGAAACAGCAACGGTTGCGTAGGTGAGTTTAAGCAACCAGTACGCGGCCAAATGATCGGCGTCTTGCTGTCCAGTAGCCAATCCAAACAGTACCCATGTGACAAAGATGGCCGCTGGACAGGCCAAGGCCAGTTGTGATGGAGGCAGTTTCCAATGAGTGAACTTGACCAAACGTCGAGAGGGCACAATGGACAGCACGTAAACCAGTGGCAAAGAAAATAACAGGACTGGCGGGTTTGCGGCGCTGGCGGCCACGAAAAAGCCGATAATGCTGCTCAACACATTTCCGAGTACCATGAATATGGCGGCCCTATACCATAAAAGACTCCGCTCCAGAAAAATGAAAGCGACAACTTTGATCAGCACGGCAATCCCCAGCCAGACCAAGGAGCCGGCAACGTAACCGGGGCCGCCAAACGCTCGCGCAAGCGGCAAGATGGGTTCGCAAGCAAGAAGAGTATCAGCGCAAAAGAAAAACAAGATCGTTGTCAAAAGCAGCCGCCGAAATGTTTTCATATCGGAATCGGGTTATTTTCCAAATCCCCGCAGCTTCAGCCAGTAGGCGCAGTCTCGCGTCCAAGGATGAAATTTCTCCATGTTAAATTCCTTGCTGCCAAGTCCAATGCCGTGCGGCCCGCGTTCGTAGATGTGCAGATCAAAGCGCACTCCAGCATTGCGCAAGGCAGCGGCGAGTTGCAGGCTGTTTTCAACCGGGACAGCCTTGTCTTCCTCGGTGCTCCAGATGAAACACGGCGGCGTGTCCTTGTTGACCTGAAGTTCGGCGGAAAGTTCCGCGATCAATTCCGGCGGCGGATTCGTCCCAAGCAGATTGGCGCGCGATCCCTTGTGGGTAAACGGGTCCGAAAGCGTGATGACGGGATAACAGAGAATCGCCAGATCAGGTCGCGAACTCTGGCGCTCAATGGCATCCGCCGCGTCCGGTTTGCCCGCGTCGAAATGCGTAATGGCAGTGGAAGCGAGATGACCGCCTGCGGAAGAACCCATGACTCCGACGCGCTTTGTGTCCAATCCCCACTCCTCAGCGCGAGCGCGCACGGTGCGCAGGGCGCGGGAGACGTCCTGCACCATCGCCGGGTGGCGGTATCCATGCGAGCCAAGCCTGTATTTCAAAACGAACCCGGCAATTCCTTGCTCGTTCAACCAGCGTGCATAGAAGCTGCCTTCGTGATCAGCCAGGCCACCGTATCCGCCTCCGGGGCAAATGACGATTGCCGCACCGGTCGCCTTTTCCTTTTGCGGGAGAAAAACAGTCAGCGTCGGGATGTCCTTCGCTTCCGAGCCCCGCGCGCCCGGTGCGCCGTCAGGCCAGAGTGGAAATGAAATGTTTGTTTGTGCGTGCATAACGATGGACGAACCAAGCAAAAGCGCCAAAGCGCGTGCAGTTTTCATGCGCGTCATCCTAGAGTCCGTGCACTTCAAATACAACTGCACAACGATGAAGCGCCATAACCTTCCCGCGTGACGCATCATCGGGATTCAACTAAGCTTGAGTCATGTTCGACGATCTTAACGATCTCTATCAGCAGGTGATTCTGGACCATTGCAAGAAGCCACGAAATTTTCACGAGCTTCCACAGGCCACCTGCTCCGCCAAGGGACACAACCCGCTTTGCGGCGATCAGCTCCAGCTTTTCATCGCAGTCGAGGGTGACTTGATCAAGGACATCAGCTTCGTCGGGTCGGGCTGTTGCATCTCAAAAGCATCGGCGTCGTTGCTCACGGAGTTCGCCAAGGGAAAAACAAAGTCCGACGTCGAAAAGATGTTCGATCAGGTTCGAGAAATGATAACTAACGGCAAGGTAAACGGCGATGTCGGCAAACTCGCCGTCTTCGCAGGCGTCTATAAATATCCAGCTCGCGTAAAATGCGCGATCCTTTCGTGGCATGCTGTCATGTCCGCTCTCAAAGGCGACAACGGCCAGCCCGTGACCACGGAATCCGAGCAATAGTCGGTGACTTCTCCCGCCATGACCCCAAACCGTCGCCTGATCGTGAATGCCGATGACTTCGGCCGCTCGCGTTCCATCAATGAAGCGGTCATTCGTGCGCATCGCGAAGGTATTCTCACGACTGCAAGCCTGATGGTGAACGAACCGGATTCTGGGGAAGCCGTCGCTCTCGCGAAGGAAAACCCCCGACTCGGCATAGGTCTTCACCTTGTGTTGCTCTGTGGTCGCTCGGCGCTGTCGCCGGAAAAAATTCCCGGTCTGGTCAATGCGCGCAGTGAGTTCAGCAACAATCCAGTGAGCGTCGGGGTGAATTATTTTTTCAAGCGCAGTCTGCGTGAACAATTGCGGGCGGAGATTCATGAACAGTTCGCCCGTTTCCGAGCCACCGGACTGCCGCTCGATCATGTGAACGGTCATCTTCACGTGCACCTGCATCCCGTCGTGTTTGAAATCCTGATGGAGGCTGTGGAGCAGTTCGGCATCCGTCACATGCGGCTCACACGCGAGCCGTTCTGGATGGATGTGCCGCTGGCGCGCGGGCGGAGGCTGTATCGCGCCGCGCACGCCGCAATTTATTTCGTACTGGGATGGCGGGCGCAATCGCAACTAAAGCAAAAGCAAATCCGCCACACGCAGCGTGTCTTCGGTCTTCTGCAAAACGACCGTGTTGACGCGGCTTATGTTCGCAAGCTGCTGGCCGTGCTGCTGCCGGGAGATTCGGAGCTTTACTCACATCCTTCGCTCGACAAGTTTAGGCACGAGTTCGACGCGCTCGTTGATCCGGGCATCCGCGAGACGATCCAACGACTCGGCATCCAGCTCATCCGCTACCAGGACCTTTGATATGATTAAAGTGCTCATCATTCTCGTCATCGCCTTCACGTTTGAAGCCGTGGGCGTCATTACTCTCAAACGCGGCATAGACCAGATCGGTCCGCGCTACACCGAGCGCAAGGCGACGATGCCGGTCTGGAAAAACGCGCTAAAACTCGTGTGCGAATGGTTCACGAACAGGGACATCATCATCGGCCTCGTGCTCGAAACCATTTTCTTCATCCTGCTGCAATTCCTGCTGGGCAAACATGACGTGAGTTTCGTCTGGCCGCTCACGGCCTTGAGTTTTGTGATGACCACGCTGGCGGCGAAGTTCTTCTTGCATGAGCAGGTCAATGGCCTGCGCTGGGGCGGGGTAGCGCTGATTGTTCTTGGGGCGGCGTTGATCAGTTACGGGGAACACTCCAAGCCGAAGACTTCCTCGCCTGCGGACGCTACTGCTGCATCTTCGCGATAACTTTCCCCAACACCAACGCGAGCTGTTGTGCCGCGTATTTCGTGTTTCGTTGAAGCCGTAGCAGTGCGGGTATTTTTCCCGGCGACTTTGCAATGGCCCACGCCAGCTTGCCGAAGTTGAGGCTCTGGTCGGACTTGGAAAGTTTGTTGAAGTTCAATGGCAGATTTTCGTGAGCTGCATCAGAAATCACCCGCACCGTGGCGCATGGAATCCCGCGCTCCCGACAGATTTCGTGAATGATTTCAGACTCCATCTCCACGGCATCTGCGCCGGTGGTGCGACGCAGTTCCTCTTTTTCGGCGACCGTGGTTGCGATCAATGTCGCACAAAAGAACCTGGCAGGCTTTGCGCCAGCGCCGAGGAGTTGCTTTTGAAGCTCCTCGTTGTCCGTTTCAAACACCACGTCGCCGATGGACAGCGCCGGATTAAGTCCTCCTGCAAAGCCACAGGTGAAAACCGCGGTCGGCAGCGACGCCTCCAGAGCCTTCCTGAATGAATGACCGGAATTCCCTTTCCCTATACCTGTGATGAGTATTGAAACATCTTCGCGAGACGCGACCTGTTCTCTGAACGCTCGTACTTCGTCGGATAGAGCAAAACAAACGAGCGTCGTTGGGACTTTGGACCTTGGACTCTGGACTGATGACATCACTTGATTCCCGCCAGCCGTTCCTTCCAGACGCGATAGAGTTCAACCGTCGCGCGCACGTCGCGCAGACAGTATTCGGCGATCTCACGGAACTTTCCTGCCGCCATCAACGTCGTCACGTCCATGCCGGTCACCCCATGAGCCTTGGGTGATTCAATGCCGAACGCCTTGCAGTAAAAATCCAGATTGAACTTCCGCGCCGCGCCTTCGCGTCCGCTCACGTTGTAAAAAGTGAATTGCTCCGCAAGGTCGCAGTGCGGCTCGGTGGCAAAGCGGTAGCCGAGCCAGTTCTTCCTGCTGATGGGCACATTCAGCGCGGCGGAGCGCAGGTAAAGAAACGGCACGTCAAAGCCGCGACCGTTGAACGTCACGATCTCGTCGTAATGCTTCGCCACATCCCAGAATGCGGTGAGCAGTTCAACCTCATCCGCAAAGGGAACGAACTCCACCGGCCCGGCTTCCGAGGGGTCATCCTCATAGTCATCCGCAACGAAAAGCACCTGCCCGCGCAGGGATTCCACGTTCAGCATGGCAATGCAGACCACCTGGCCGGTGAAGGGCCAGAGGCTGAACATGCGGGTGATTTCCTCGCGCCTGGCGGCGCGGGCGGTTTCGTCGGGAATCTTCTCCGCATCACGGAGCAGGTACTCCTGCTGGACCTCGTCGAAGTTTTCCAGCGGCTGTGCGGAAGTCTCAATATCAAAAACAAGTCGGGCCATGATGGAGCTGATTTGGTGCAAAACAAAACCAGGATGGAAGACGTTCGTGAGGACCGTTTCTGCCATCCTGGTGTCGGAACCGTACTACTTCTTCTTCTTCGCTGCTTTTTTCTTTTTTGCTGCCATGCTGCTCACCCCCGATCCTATTTTTGTGTTTACGATGTGAGAAACTTTTGGGCGTCGCAAACGGGTTGCGTTTGTTTGTAGGAGATAACGGCGTGCGCTTGCAAACTTTATTTCAAATTATTTCAAAAGATATTTTTGCCGTTGCGGCAAATCTTGACGGTCTTTGTCGGGCGAACAAGGAACAGGAACGGGGCCGCTCCGGCTTTGGGCTTGTTCGATTTCATTGTTTGGTTAGTATGCGGCGTCGCAGCCATGCCTCAAAAATCTTCCAACAATCCGCCCGCTTCAACACGACAACGCGCCACACTGCTTGTCGTGGATGACGAACCCGGCCCGCGCGATTCGCTGAAGATGGTTTTCAAGGATGACTTTGAATTGCTGATCACGGACAACGGTGCGGCGGCCATCGAGCTTGCCAAGAATAACAAGGTGGACGTGGCGTTGGTGGACATTCGCATGGCAGGCATGTCCGGCGTGGAGGTGCTCGAACGCATCAAGTTCGTGGACCCGACCATCGAGGTCATCATGATGACCGCGTTCGAGACCACGGACACCATCCGGCAGGCGCTGCGATTGCGGGCGAGCGAATACATCAACAAGCCCTGGGACGTGGCAACTTTGCGCGCGGCCGTCTCCGCCGCCATGCAACGGCGTACGTTGGAAAGTGAAGTTCATAACAATACTGAGAAGCTTGAACAGTTGATGAAGGAGCTTCAGGAACAGCAGGTGGCCGGCAAGATGGCGCAGGCGCGGGGTGATATTTATGCGAGCATCATTCACGACATCAACGGCCCGCTCACGGTAATTTCCGGCTTCCTGCAGATTCTCAATGCGCGACTCCATGATCGTGCCACGCTTGAAGGTGAGGAGGTTGTTTTTCTGAACGACAAGCTGCGAACCATGACGCGGCAGGTGACCAATTGCATCGAGATTTCCCGCCGTTACCTGGGCTTCCTGCGCCGGCAACCCGGCGAAGGCTCGAGGGTGGGCGTGAATCAACTGCTTGCCGACCTTGGTCATTTGATCCGTGTGCATCCAAGCTTGCAGGAAAATGAATTTGAATACAGGCCGCTCGCGCAGGACATCGGCGTAAAGGTAAACGGCACCGACGTGATCCAGTTGTTGCTGAACCTGACGGTGAACGCTTTCCAGTGCGCGCCGCAAAGTCATCGCGTGGACATTGAAGGCGAAAGCCTGCATGAACCGCTCGATCTGACGAAGTTCAAGGATTCGTCCGGTTCACGACTGCTGAACGTGGAGAATTTTCAAAATGAAGCGCCGCTCGTCCGGATCAGCGTGCGCGACGACGGTCCGGGAATTCCCGCCGAGGTGTTGCCCAAGATTTTCCAGCCCTACTTCACCACCAAGGATGCGCGTCAGGGAACAGGCCTCGGCCTTAACATTGTCCAGCGACTCGTGAAAGAGAGCGGCGGCGCGCTGCATGTTGAAACCCGGCAAGGAAAGGGCACGACGTTCACGGTGTATCTGCCGGCTGTTCCTGTCGCGAAATAATGGCGCGCTGTGGATTTCCCCTCGGCCGCCGCACAACAACTTCAATCTCCGCCTTGTTCCTGGCGATCATGTTCGCGGGAAGAATGCTCGCTTTCCCAGTCTTGCAGGCGAGACTGGAGACGATGAACAAGTCTTCCTCCTTTCCAACCACCTTGCCGCGCAGCCGCGATTTATTTTGAAAGTCACCGCCCTTCACGCCAAACGCATCGGGCCGACATTGATCCCGGATCGTTCACGCGTGCTGCTAAGGCCGTTCCGGCCCAGCACGGATGACATCTCGCGGCGCATCATCGCGCGGGTCATGGCTTTGCCGGAGGAGGAAGTCGCCAGGTTGTTAGGTCAGGTGATCGGCGAGTTCTCCGACCGGCATGAACGGGTGGAGGATTATTTTCATAAACGCTTCGCGCAGGTGAAGCACCACCTCGAACCCGACGCGACGCCGTCGCCCGAGCGGCAGATGCTCATCGGCGCTTTCTTCACGCACGAGTATTCGCCGGAGTCGGCGGCGTTGTTCAATCCGTCCATTGTGCCGCATCCCGATCAGAGTGGTTTGGCCAAGGGCGTGTTGCGCTTCATCATGAGTCTGCGCGCCACGGGTGAGGGACACATTTCTTCCATCACGTTCCGCACCGGCAAGGTCAGTACGCAACATCGCATCACGCTCGCGCCCGCTGTGCCGTTTGTGACCGAGCCGGAGCGCGTGCCCAATGCCGCCTACGCCAAGGGGTTGTTCACGCACAAACTGGAGGAGGCAGGGGTGCAAAATGATTTCTGCAAACGCGTGCTGGCCCAGTTGCACGACGATTTTACGCTGAAAGATCTCCACGCGGTACTGGCGGCGTCCGGTTTGACGGAAACTTCCGATGCCACGGCAGCGTGGGCGGCGCGGGGCATCCTGTTGCTGGCGGAGTCGAACTACGAAGTGAACTTCGCGCCGGACAGTCGCGTCTCGCAGCGCGTGCTGTTTCCGTCCGCGCCGAGCCAGAGCAATGGCATCGAAGACGCGCGCTTCGTCCGCTTCCAGAATGACGACGGCACTTTCACCTACTACGCGACCTACACCGCGTATGATGGCAAGATCACATTGCCGCAATTGCTGGAGACGCCGGATTTCGTGCATTTCAAATTCAGCACGCTCAACGGCCCTGCCGTGCAGAACAAAGGCATGGCGTTGTTCCCGCGCAAAATCAACGGGCAATACGTCATGCTCTCACGGCAGGACGACGAGAACATTCTCCTGATGTTTTCCGACAACATCCATTTCTGGCAGACGCCGAAAGTTTTGCTTTCGCCGACGCAGCCGTGGGAATTCATCAAGCTGGGCAACTGCGGTTCGCCGATTGAAACTGAAGCGGGCTGGCTGGTGTTGAGCCACGGCGTGGGTGCGATGCGGAAGTATTGTCTCGGCGCGTTCCTGCTCGACTTGAACGACCCCACGCGCGTCATCGGTCGTTTGCTTGAACCGTTGCTCGCCCCGAACGAAGCCGAGCGCGAAGGTTATGTGCCGAACGTGGTGTACACCTGCGGCGCCTTGCTGCAAGGCCGCGAACTCATCATCCCTTACGCGATGAGTGATTCTGCAACGAGCTTTGCCACCGTTTCGCTGGATGAACTGCTGGCCGCGATGGAGTAAATCAAGGCACTAGCTGAGCCGCACCTCTTGATTGCCATCAAGCCGCTTGGACAAATCAATCGGATCGCCAACGGAAACTTGGCTGGGATTTACCTGATAGGCCCAGACTTCGAAGTGCGTAAGATTGGCCTCACCATAAATCGTGGCGAAGGCACCGTCCACCGCGTCTGCACCGTGGGCGACTTTGACGCGACCGATGCGCGGCACGTTGAAGCGCGGATCGAAGGTTAGCCATTCGTTGCCCAGATAGACTTCGCAGTAAGCGTGGAAATCCATCGGTGTGCCGGGATCAATAAAGCCGATGTCCGGCAAGTGACCAGTCACGTAGCGGGCAGGTAGATTGAAGGCACGGCAGAGCGCAATCGCCGCATGCGCAAAATCACGACACACACCGTAGCGGCGGGCAATGACCTCGGACGCGGATAGATCGGAGCGACCGGACATGTAGCGGTATTCGATGTTGTTGTGAACCCAGTCGCAGATGGCTTGCACGCGCGGCAGACCGTGGGTGATCTGGCCGAATTGTTGCCACGCGAAATTCATCAGCTTGTCCGAATCGCAATAACGGCTCGGCAACGTGTAGCGCAACAACTCATGCGGGAGCTGGCCCACGGGCATGATGTTGCCAAAAATCTCCCGGCTGTCCGGCAGCGAGGAAACGGCGACGAGCGCATCGTGTCGGATTTCATTCCGCCCCGGCATGAAGGTCGAGCGATACGTGATGTTGCCGTGGCTGTCCTGAAATTCATACGACGGCAGCCCGATGCCGAACGAAAGCTTTTCCTGCATCACGAGCACCTTGCCTTCGAGCCGTGGCTTGAGCACGAACAGCACCGGTGTTGCCACGGTTGTTTGATAGGCAAGGTTGCAGCCGACCCGGACGGTAATGTTCAATGGACTCCAACTCATGAGTCACCATGATTTTGTTTTCAAAACAAAGATGGAGTTATTGTTTTGGTCGCTGGCGGAATTCTGACCAAAGCGAGCTGATCGTTTGCCCGCCTTTCAAAAGGGTTTGCCACCACGCGGGTTTTTCAGCGGGTACAGATTTTTTGCGGCGCAGGGCGGCGAGCCCGGCCATCAACGATGCAGCGGCGGACGCCATGGAACGAATGGTTCGCACCTCGTCAGCCAGCGCGTGAGCTTCGTCCGCCAGCGTCTGCCAGTCTTGAACCAGGTGCGCACGGTTGAGTTCGCTTTCCGCGATCAAAATACGTTTCCGCGATGCGAGCGGATTCATTCGAGGGTTTTTTCCAAACATGCGCGGTCCTTTCGGAGTTGATCGAGGGTGGCGGCGAGCGTCTGCGCGTCACGCAGTCGGATGGTGAGTTGCCGGTAAAGACAAATCCCCGCGGCACCGTGAAGGGCGGTCAGTGTCAGAAGGACTGCCACGGGTGACCAAGCCCACAGCAAAACCACGATGGCTGCCGTGAGCGAAATACAAGCGAGCAGACCGAACGCCGCTACGCCGAACGCCAACAGAATAGAGTGCAGGAGGCGCTCACGCTCCTCCTGCACTTCCACCGTCAGCAATTCGAGCCGGTTTTCACCGATGGTCAACAACCGGCGCACAAACTGTTTCGAGGTTGCGGCCAGTTGCTTGAAGCTGACGGGGGATTCTTCCATAACGAAATCAATCGCAGTTGCGGGAACACCTGCGACCGACCAGATAGCCGATCAGCGCCCCAACCCCGACGCCGATGGCAATGGCTTGATAGGGATTCTCGCGGACGGTTTGGTCAGCAACCTTCGCGCCTTCGACCGCCTTGTCGCGAACGCGACTGTAGATTTCCTTCCCGCTTTCCAGCGCGACGGCAAGACGTTTGCGGGCCTCCCCGACTTTTTCTCCGGCGACATCGGCGGTGGCGGTGAGCAAGGCGCGCGCGTCTTCGGCCAGCTGGCTTACGTCATTACTGATTGCTTGTGTTTGTTTGTTCATAATTGTCGAGTTGTCTTTTTGTTTGTGTTTTTCAACGGTAAATTTTGCGCATCCGCCCGATGGGCGGCTTCCGGGGAGCGAGCCACATTCAAGATTGAGTTTCTCCCGCCGAATGGGTTGGGCACGGTTTCCAGGGCGAGGGGATCGGGCATCCATTGGCCGTCCACCACCAGACAGTATTCGTATTTGCCGGGTGGCAAGAAGGCTTCCTTCATCCAATGACCGCTCCCTGCTGGATGCATGGATTTAGTGGTGGGGTGCCAGTCGTTGAACGTGCCCGCAACGCAAACGACGGCGGCTGTCAGATGAGTAAACTCAAAGTGAACCGGCATCAATTCCTGCGCAGCGCCCGGAGCATTGTCATGGTTATGGTTGTGTTTCATGGTGGGTAGTTCTTCGGGATGGAGGCCTCTTGATTTTGGAAGCGCGTTCCGTTTCCCATCGCCACAATGCACCGGAAGACCTCGCCGGTGCTATGGGGTGTTACCCTACCAGGCGGGATTGGAAGTCGCGGACAGGTTTGTTTCGGTCTTGATCAAAATCTTCGTCTCACTCGTGATCTGCTTTGTAAATCTCGACGGTTTGATCCGGATGGGGTGATTGAGCTTGCGATGAAAATCAAGAGTTGGGACTGAAGGTTGCCCGCCGTGCTTCCCAGAACTGAGACCAAGGAATTTCCCAACGGTGGCAAGGAACGGCCTAGTCGCGTTCATCCCCGGTGAGACGTAACGGTACTCATGCAAAAAATCTCTGAACAAACGGTTGCTCGTACCAACGGAGCTTTGACATGGTTTTCAGGATTCATGGGACTCACAAGAGTTCTGGGAGGGATCCTGTTACTCGCCTTGCTCCACAACCCGGTTCCGGCTCTCAGCGTAACACTCCCCGGTCCGTACAGCGTGGCCCTGGCTTGGGATCGCAGTTCCGACAGCAGCGTGACCGGCTATCGCGTCTATTATGGCGCTGCGAGCGGGAACTATACGAACAGCGTTACAGTGGGAAACGTAACGACCAATACTGTTCCAGGTCTGGAGAGCGGCGTGACTTATTTCTTTGCCATCACTGGTTATACCGCGAGCGGACTGGAGAGTGCCCCATCGAATGAGATCAGTTATATGCCAGGGCTTCCCATGCTCCAGATTCGCGTCATGGCCAACAGGCAGGCCGTTCTGACTGTAAAAGGGTTGATCGGTAAATCGTACGATATTCTGGCAACACAGACTTTTACCGGTTGGACTGTCATTGGCACTGTTACGCTGGGCGCGAGTGCTTCAGCGGACTTCACTGATACGAACGCGCCGAGTTTCGCGAAACGGTATTATCGCACACAACAAATGCCCTGAACGGGTCACTCGATGCAGGGAGCTTTTTGTCGCCCGCAACCGGGGCGAAATCGCTCCTTCAGTCACCGGTCTGGAAGCAACGAAAGGAAAAACTATGACGCGCTATCTCAGCCAAAGATGTTGGGGACGGTCATGTCTGCACCTTGTGGCGGCCATGCGGGCCGGCCATTGGAGATGGCATCTCTCCGGTATCGTACGCGAGACTCAATCAGCTGGGGCGCAGAACCGCAGGGCTTCGGCTACGGCGGGCGGCTTGGTGTAGCGGGATCGAATTTCCCAACCATGGAAAAATATGAACTCAACACCTCTTGTTCGCAGCAGATGCCGAAACTCAAAGAGTTCCGGGAATACCAGGCAAATAGTCGGGCTCTTGAAAACGGTGGGGGTGCCAAACCGGTTGCTCTACGTCCGGGGACAGCGTCAGTGTGGATCGTTTTGGGAGCGACGAATCAATCATTTGCAGGTTTTGGAAGAGGCACGCCAGCTTTACCGGAGGCAGATTGTTTGCGTGCATCCTGACAAGACGGGTGGCAGTCTTGAGCAAACGATCCAGCTCAACGGCGACTGGAGCAGGATTCAACGACGCTTCAAAGAACATGGCCATGAATTGTGGTAGTGGATGGAGCCAAACTTTCCGGCGTGAGAACGCGCCTCAGCATTCAGGCGCTATCAAACCCACACGCATGGCATAGCGCACCAAGCCGGGAATATCATGAAGGTTCAGGCCGGCCATCAACTTCATGCGATGATACTCGACGGTCTTGGGACTGACTTTGAGGATGTCCGCGATCTGTTTGGTGTTCTGACCTTCGGCGATGAGTTGGAGAATTTCGCGCTGGCGGCTCGTCAACTGTTCGAGCGGATAGGCATGGTCGTCAATTCCCGCGACGGGAAACTCTTTGTGGAGCCGCGCGGAAACATCCCGCCGCAAGTTGCCTTCCGGATGAACCGCATTTTCCAACGCCGTCTCCGCCTGTTCTGTCCGGGTTTCGGCTTGCTCCGTTCTGACTTCCGCCTGTTCCGTCCGGGTCTTTGCCTGTTCTGTCCGGGCTTCGGCTTGCTCAGTGCGCGTCTCGGCAGATTCGGCCCGCGTCTTGGCTTGCTCGGTGCGCGCCTCGGCCTGCTCGGTTCGGGCTTCGGCCTGCTCCACCCGCGTCTTGGCGGCGACCACAACCGGGTCTTGATTCTTCCTCTTTTCACCTCCATCACCCGTCACCGTTGGGTTGGAATCTTCGACTGGTGACGGTTGGCGTTCTGTTTTGAAAGAGTCCTTTGAAGGCATAACTGCCTAAAGATAGGCACTACTACTCTGCGGTCGCCATGGGGTGTTCACCCCATACGCGTTGAAACAAAGCGGCCAGCAGGTGTTTCAATCGGGGATCCCGGGCTTGGGCGTCGTGCCGCCAGCAGCCCAGCACAGAGCGATCGTAAACAGCAGTGTCAAACCGAGCCAGATGAAAACCATGCTTGTGAGAATCATTTGTTCAATTCCTGGTTGTCGGGTTCATTGTTTCCAGTTTCCAAGCCATCTGATTGCGGTTGCGGCCGGTTCACTCCTCAACCATCGAGCGCCACACCTTTTTCCAATGCGTTCGTTCAAGCTCATCACGTCGGGAATCAATGGTCTGGACGGTCGCTTTCAACCAGCGCGTCCAGGAGCGACTTTTGTTCGCGGGACTTCCGTTTGCTTTCTGGACGACCGCGAAGTCGTCGTTGCAAAGGTCAACCGTTTCGGATCTGTTGGAACAAATTTCAAGAAGATCGTTCATAGGAAGCGCGATTCCAATCGAGACTCCGCCCAGGAAAAATGAAGTGTTGTGCCTTGAAACTTAACGCGAGTTGCGTTGACGGCGGGCATTACAAGCCCTCCGGCGGATCGTTTACCCCGGTCATCGAACAAAGCCATGATGAACACACGAAACATCAATGCCTTCTTCGCTTGATTGGCTTTCATGAACTCATATTAGGAGAGGCAACCTGCAAGCGATATGGGGTGTTACCCTACCAAATCTGTTTATGCAAAAGCGTGAGCGGTGGCGCGGCATTGACCCCATGCAACTGTTTGCCCAGCCTCCCGCGCAGGACGATAGCAAACACAAATTAAATTAGTTTGCACGACCTCCCTCACCCCACCTAGATAATCGTCAACTGCACGCTGCTCTCGATGATGCCCGCACTGATGGCGTAACGGGTGAGTCCGGCCGTGTCGTGGATGTCGAGTTTCTCCATGAGATGCTCGCGATGCTTCTCGACCGTCTTCATGCCGATGCCGAGTTCCACCGCGGTTTCCTTGTTGGCCTTGCCTTCGGCGATGAGCTGGAGCACTTCCATCTCGCGCGAAGTCAATTGCGCGGCTTTCTTCTTGAGCGCTCCAACGCGGTCAGGCGCTTGCGGATGGAGCCGATCTTGACGCTTGGAAATCGAAGGACTAAAAAAAGTTTTCCCCTGGTGGACTTCCCGGATGGCCCGGCACACGTCGTGGGCCGAGGTTTGTTTGAGCAGAAAGCCCACCGCGCCGGACTCGGTCGCGTTGGAGACATACGCGTCATCGCTGTGCGCCGAGAGGATGATTATTTTGGTGGTGGGGACGGCTTTGAGCACCTGGCGCGTGGCTTCCAAACCGTTGAGCAGGGGCATGGCGATGTCCATCAAGACCACGGCGGGGCAAAGTTTTTTGACCAGGGCAACCGCCTGACGGCCGTCTTGCGCTTCGCCGACGATTGTAATGTCGTCTTCGAGTTCGAGCATCTTGCGAAACCCCTCGCGCACGATGGTATGGTCTTCCGCGAGCAGGACCGTAATTTGTTTCGGTTTCATAAATCAGGCCAATAACTCTCGCTTGGCATCCAGCACACACGGTGCTTCAAGGCCCGCAGCCAGTTCCTTGTTGCCCGGGCCTCCGTAAGCTCCGTCACCACCGTACCGATAACCACATGGTTGGCAATCATCCTTTGCCAGTGAACGAAGGGAGATTTGCGCCGGCATTTGCGAACCGCCGCCGGAATTGGACTGCACCTGGATTTCCAAGCCGGATGGGTCGGCCCGTTTCATAAGCGGCGAAAGGAACTGCCTTCACCGGTGGTAGCGTGCCTTTGACCTGGCGGGCGGAACACCGGTTGGCGTAACGAATTTTCTTGTCCGCCGGCAGCGAAAGTGGCGGCGGAATGAAACGTGATGAGCAATGTATTACTTTTTATCGCCCGAGCTTACCCTGACCATTTTGCGAGCGCTATGGGGTATAACCCTAACAACGATTTGTAGATTTGATCCGGTCGGATGAAATCTTCAAAGCCGCAAGCACGCTGCTGACGGTCGGATTTGCCAGACTGGCGGCGGGGTCAGCTCCGCGCTGACATCGTCGTTCACACACAACACTTCTTTCACTGCTCCCAAAAACTCCGCCATGGAATAGGGCTTGAGCAGCGTGGCGTCAGGTTGGATCCATGAATAACGGCTGAATTCCTCGGCGGGATAGGTGCCAGTGGCCATGATGACCGGCAGCGTCATGTGGGCGGCATGGACCTTTTTGAGCAGATCAACGCCGGTCACCTTCGGCATATTATTGTCGGTGATCAGCAGATCATAGCCGTTGACCTGCAGTGCGTCCCAGGCGACCGCTCCATCTTCGGCGGTGTCCACCTCGTAGTCGGCATGAGTCAACACTTCGGTATAAATCTGGCGGAGCGACGGATCGTCATCCACCACGAGAATCCGCTTGGGTGGATTCGGTTGGGATCGCCGGACTGTGCTGGCCGGCGCTCCCGCTTGCGAGATTTTATTTGTTATCATAAAAGCAGGTGATTACCACGTTGCCACCGGAAATGGTGATGCTCGTAATGGTGAAGGCTGTGCCCACGATAATACGATAGAACCGCACGCTGCCTGACACCGGAACCGTTATGCCGCCCAAGAGCTTTGTTCTATTCATGGAATTCTCCTTGGTTCACAGTTGGACGGGCCTTGGTTGGACACACGGATTTTCCACCAAGACCCGCCATCCGCTCATTCGAGCAGGATATTTTCAAGATTGTGAGACGAACTCGAATCAGGCTGTCAGGACTGCCTAATTGTAGGTTATTTCCACGTTGCCACCGGAGAGGCTGATGCCCGTGATGGTGAGTGCGGTGTCTGATCGGAGACGATAGAACTGCATGTCCCCTGATGTGGGAACGGTTATGGTCCTGGTCTCAAGATTAACCGACTGCCCCGCAGCTACCGTGTACTGTCCGGTGACTTTTGCCGCTGACTCCAGGATGACGGAGCCAGTTACGGTGTTGGGAATGGTAATGGTATTGGCGTCCAATGTAACCGCAGTCTGTGCTAATGCTCTACCGTTCAGTGACGCGCCCGTTCGCAGGTGGATTGCTTTGGCGGCCAATATGTCGCCCTCAACGTGTGCCGTGGTTCCAATCTCGACGCCAACGCCACCAGCAATTTGCCAGAAGATATTCTTGGCTTGCGCGCCACCGCTTAGCAAAACCTTCGTCCCTGATCCCATCGTAAGATTACCGGCCACCTGGAATATCCAGACAGCATCTGCGGGGCCTGCGAGCGTTACATCGGCATTGATCAAAAGACCAGTACTCCACTTGTAGAGTCCCGGACCAAAGGTTTGACCGCTAATATCTCCGGCGTAAAGCTCGGTGGCGTCAGGTAATGTCCGCGCCGCAGCGTCGGTGTACGCGGTTTCCATGTCGCTTACCGCCGCAGTCATTTTCGCTGGCGTGGTAACCGCATAGTCGGCGGCATATATTTTTCCGATGACCAGAGATGATGAGGAAAATTGCCCCGATGGATCCATGATCAACCCGAATCCAGTGATGGCAGTGCTGCCGATTGGACTCACTCCAATATCGCCACCAATTGAGGTGGTCCCAGTAGTTGAGATTCCGGATTTTGCGAGAATCACGAAACTATCGGCCGATCCAAGAGCTACTGGGGCTTGCGCTGCCGTCGCGTCATGGCGCAGGAAGATCACGGCGACCGCAAGGCCAAGGATCAATCCCCGGACGTTTAAGGTTTTGTTCCCGGTTAAAGGTGTGTGTTTCATTATGTTTCTTTCTAGTTGTTGATGTTTGTTTGTTTACTAACACGCCACTTAGTTAGCTGGCTGTATTACGGCATTCTTCTGTAACGTAACTGCGGTCTGTGCCAGCGCTCTGCCGTTCATCACTGCGCCGGTGTTCATCGCAATCAATGTTTTACACAATACAATTCCCTTGAAGTTAGCCGTCGTTCCAAGGGTCGTTTGGCCGGCGACCTGCCAGAAGATGTTCTTGGCCTGGGCGCCGCCGCTCAACGTCACTGCGATACCGTTGCCCACGGTGAGATTCCCCGCGATCTGGAAGATCCAGACATCATTTGGGCCGCCCTTGAGCGTGACCCGATTGGGTATTAGAACCGAACTGCTCCATTTGTAGAGGCCGGGAGTGATGGTCTTCCCGCCAATATTTCCGGCCCCCAGTTCAGTAGCAGTGGGGAATTTTCGTCCAGCAGCGTCGTCGTATGCGGTTTGCATGTCGCCGACTGCCGTGGTCAACAAGCTGGCGGCTGCCACGCTACAGGCCGGACCGGCAGCATCAACTGCGTAGATTGTCCCAACCACTTCATCGCACGCCAGGAGAAGAGCTGCACCGGTGATTGGACTCGTTCCAACATTTCCAACAATAGCTGATGCATAGACGTCGGTGATTCCTGATTTTGATAGAATCACGAAACTGCCGGCCGATCGAAGATTGACTGGCGTCGGTCCCTTTCCTTGACTGCTTCGATGACTGCCTTCGGCTGCTGCCGGGGAAACGCTGTAAAGCAGCGCGGCCATCAGAACTGCACCTATAGGAACTAATTTTTTTGACGCTGCGCGGTTCAGTCTCGTGAGTTTGCTGACGGTATGTTTTGGTTCTTGAGTGATGTTCATTGTTTTCTTTCTTATTTTTCGTTTTTGATGATTGTTTGTTCAACCATCTGGCTCAAAAATAAACCGGGATGCGCGCGGGAGCTATTTGGGGGTTCACCGTGGGGGATATCCCCCTGAGCGGAGGTTTTCCCCCGAAGCCCGTGAAGCATGGGTTGGCCGTGACCAGGCCGGGCGTGAGAGAAAACCGCGAAACCGGGTGTTGGGCTAGCTGATGGTCACCAGGACATTGCTCTTGATGATTCCCTCGGCGATGGCGTAGCGGGTGAGACCGGCGATGTCATGGATGTTGAGCTTGCCCATGAGATGCTGCCGATGTTTGTCCACGGTTTTGAAGCTCACGCCCAGTTCGGCGGCGACTTGTTTGTTGGGCTGGCCTTCGGCAATCAATTGGAGCACCTCCACCTCGCGCGAACTCAGGTGGTTGCTTTTCTTCTTGAACTGCGCCCCTCGATCCAGCGACTTCGGATCGCGACCGTGGAGGTGACTGGCAATGGCCGGGCTGAAAAATGTGTTTCCTTTTTGGACTTCGCGAATCGCCGTGACCAGAACGTCGGAGGAGGTTTGCTTGAGCAAAAATCCCGCGGCTCCCAACCCGGTCACTTGCTTGACGAAAGCGGCATGACTGTGCGCGGAGAGAATGAGCACCTTGGTGTCGGGAAAGTCTTTGCGAATCTGCCGGGTGGCCTCCAAACCATTAAGCAGCGGCATCGCGATGTCCATCAACACCACGGCGGGCCGGAGTTTTTTGACCAGGGCGACCGCCTTGCGACCGTCTCCGGCTTCGCCGACCACTTCGAGGTCGTCTTCGAGTTCGAGCCGGTTGCGGATTCCCTCGCGCACCATCACATGGTCGTCCGCCAATAAAACAGTGATTCGTTTCACAAGTCAGTTCAGTTGGCCGCCGTGATCCTTGGCGGCAGGGGAATGCGCACCTCGATTTCCGTGCCGGCTTTCGCCGGGCCGAAGCCCTCGTCCAACCCGCGGCCAGTGGCTACGGCCCGGTGAAGGCCGGCGCGGCGAACGGATTTGATCTTGAGGGCGCCGCCCACATAAGTCGCCCGCTCGCGCATGCCGAGCAGACCAAGCCCGCCCTTTCCTTTTCGTCTGGCCGGGTGATGATCCGGGTCAAAGCCGATCCCGTTGTCATTGATCACCAACTGAACGAAGGCAGCCTGCTTCCTCAGGCACACGGTAACGTGGCGGGCGCGGGCGTGCTTCTCCACGTTTTTCAAGGCTTCCTGGAGAATGCGGTAGAGCGTCAACTCGATGTCGGCGGGCAACCGCGCGGTCAACAGCACGCAGGCCAGCTTGACGGACACGCCCGTCCGCTCCGCGAACTCCGTGCTGGTGTCGCGCAGGACGGCGACCAGACCCAGGTGGTCCAATACGCTGGGCCGCAGATTACGGGAGATGCGCTCCACTTCTTCGGCCGTCTGGCCGAGCAGATCGCGAAGTTTGATCGCCTCTCCCTTCGCCGACCCGTCGCGCGCCGAAAGTTTTTCCGCCAGCGTCTGGCTGCGAACGAGGACGGCGCAGAGCATCTGGGTGATGGTGTCGTGCAATTCCAGGGCCACGCGCCCGCGCTCGGTTTCCTGTGCCTGCACCACGCGGTGCGTCAAGGCCCGCAGCAGTTCCTCGGTCCGCCGGGCCTCCGTCAGGTCCGTCACCACCATGCCGATGGTCGCGCTGTTGAAACCATTCTTTGCCGTTGGGCGAAGGGAGATTTGCACCGGCATTTGCGAACCGTCGCCGGCCTTGAGCAGCACCTGGATTTTCGAGCCGAATTTGCCGGGCCATTTCATGAGCGGTCGGAGCGTCGCCCGGTCCGCAGCGGAGAGAAATCGGCGAAAAGAGCTGCCCGTCACCTGCTCCAGCGGGCATTTGACCATTCTCGCGAAGCACTGGTTGGCGTAAAGAATCAGCTTGCCACACGTCAGCGTCAGCGCCCCTTCGTTCATGGATTCGATGAGTACGCGGTAGGCGTGTTCGGCCCCGTTCAGCGTGAACACTTGCGAGCCTGCTTTGCCCGCGACCATCACCGTATCCACCTCGCCGTTGCGGATGGCGCGGAGCGTTTCCTCGGCGACAGCCAGGCGCGCAGTCAAACGCTGAAATGTTGAAACGCTGACAGACTGAAATTTCAACTTTTCAGTATTTAAGCGTTTCTGCGTTTGTTTCACGCGTTGGTGGCGGGCAGTTTTCAAAGTGCGATTTTACCTTTTTTGATCAAGTCCAACTCGACGAACAGGCCTGTGATGTTCGCCAGGTTGCCAATGAACCGGCGCACCGGCGGTGGGAATTCCACGATAAGCGTCGGGGTCGCGACGATCTGGTTCTCTCTCGCCAGTTTGGGCTGCTGATAGATGTCAATCACCTCGAGCTTGCAGTTGTCTTTCAGTTCCGCCGCGCACAGTTCCCGGACGCGCAGGACGGCTTGGCGCGATCGGTCGGTGGCCCCCGCCACGAACAGTCGCAGGACGTATTTGCTCTTGCGCCGGGTAGCCGGGGACTTCGCGCCAGCCTTGATCGCGCGTTTTATTTTATTTGTTTTCACGGGCGTACGTCTCTGTTAACCCGCCGCGCGCAGATCCAGGCCCACAAGCAGATGTTCGGTATCGGAAAGGGTGCCAATGATGTTGCGCACGGGCTTCGGCAGTTTGCGCACCACCGTGGGGATGGCCAGGATTTGATCGCCTTTGGCAAGGTGGGGCTGCTTCATCAAATCAATCACCGTGATGCGATAGCGGCCTTTGAGGTGGGTTTCGCAAAACTTTTTCAAGTTCGCGAACGCCGTCTGCGATTTGGGCGTCGTATCCATCACGTAAAGGCGCAGTTGCCAGCGCTTGGCGGGCTGGCGCGGGGCGGCGGCCCGGCGTTTCACCGTTTTTGTTTTCATACGCTCGCCTTCCCATTTCTGTGGTTGACCCGCCTGTTGGCCGCCACCTTCGTATCCGCCTGGCGCAAGATGCCGGAGGCCGCCTGTTCGGTGGTCAGCATGAGCGTACTGGTGCCGACCTGATCGGCAATGCGCCGCAGTTCCGCGGATTCGCTTTCGTAGTCGGAGCGCAGCCCGCTGATTTGCCGTTCGATCGCCGCGCGTTTGCGCTCCACTTCGCGCTTGAGTCGGGCGGCTTCCTGCTGGCTGGCCAGCACGGCGGCTTTTTCGAGGGCACCCTGCGCTGCCCGCGCGGAGCCGGTCAATACGCCGCTGGCCCCGATGTAAGCATCCACGATGTCAATGCCCCGGTCCGAAATCAGGAACTCGCGAATCTGGTTCGAGTGCGCCATGCCGCGCGCCTTGAGCACGTAGAACACGCGATTGCGTTCGCCGTTGCCTTCGAAGTCTTGCAACAACAGCCAGGAGTCCATGAGCGAGGACATGGCCATTTCACTTTGTTGCAGTGAGTGGCCGCCTTGCGTCAGACTGGTGAAGAGCGAAGTGACTTGTCCGCCCTTCAGATAATCAATCAGCCGCGTCACCATCCCCTTGCTTTCGGAATCGGTGCCGGAGTCCATCAGGCTGGTGATGGGGTCGATGATGACAACTTGAGGTTGAAACGTGGCGATCTCCTTGAACATCGTGGCCAGATGCATTTCCAGACCGTAAAGCGAGGGCCGCGCCGAATGAAACCGCAGCAGATCGCGCTTGACCAGAGGATCCAGCCGCAACCCGATGGAGTGCATGTTGCGGATGATCTGGTCGGGTGATTCCTCAAACGAGAAAAAGAGCACGCGTTCCCCGCGCCGGGCGGCAGCTTGGGCAAAGTTGGCGGCGACAATGGTCTTGCCGGTGCCGGGCGTGCCCGTGAGCAGAATGCTGCTGCCACGGAAGAAACCTTTTCCGCCCAGCATCGCGTCGAGCCGGGGGATGCCGGTGGCAATCCGCTCACCCGAGATTTTATGGTTCAGTGACAGCGACGTAATCGGCAGGACGCTGATGCCTTCGTCGCCGATGAGAAACGGAAATTCGTTGGTGCCGTGCAGCGCACCGCGATATTTCACCACGCGCAGATGCCGCGTGGCAATCTGGTCATTGACTCGGTGATCGAGCAGGATGACGCAGTCGGACACGTATTCCTCCAGCCCGTGGCGCGTGAGTGATTCACGCCCGCGCTCGGCGGTGATGACGGCGGTGACACCTTTCTCCTTGAGCCAGCGGAAGAGCCTGCGCAATTCGCTGCGCAGAATGGCCTCGTTGGGCAGGCTGGCGAACAGCACCTCCAGCGTGTCCAGCACCACGCGTTTGGCGCCGATGGAATCAATCGCGTGACCGAGCCGGACGAACAAGCCTTCCAAGTCATACTCGCCGCTCTCGTGGAATTCGCTGCGTTCGATGTGGACGTAGTCCACTACAATTTTTTTGCGCCGGATCAAGCCCGTCAGATCAAAGCCGAGCGACGCGACGTTGGCCGTCAGCTCCTTCTCCGTCTCCTCGAAAGCCATGAACACGCCCGGCTCGCCGAACTGCACCGTGCCGCGCACGAGAAATTCCGCAGCCAACAACGTCTTGCCGCAACCTGCGCCGCCGCACACCAGCGTGGGCCGTCCGCGTGGCAATCCGCCGCCGGTGATTTCATCAAGTCCCTGGATGCCGGTGGGACACTTGGGCAAACGAGTGGCCGGAGTGGTGGGCTTGGGACGTTTAGTTTTCATAGTCTTCTGTCAGCAGAACAGTGATTCGATTCATAAAATTCAAGATTTGGTTAACGGACGCCATCAACGATCCCCCCGCGCGGCTTTACCCAGTGGAAGCTGTGCTTCAATGGTGGTGCCTTTGCCCGGCGCGGATTCGACGGCAAATTTACCGCCGACCATCTCCAGGCGTTCTCTCATGCCAAGTAGTCCGAGGCGTTTGCCACGATTGGCGTGCAAGACACGTTCCACGCTGAAGGATTTGCCGTCGTCGGTTATTTTCATGCAGATGCAGCCCGACAATTTCTGGATGCTCACTTCCACGCGGCTGGCTTGCGCGTGACGGGCCACATTGGTGAGTGCTTCCTGCGCCACGCGATAGAGGATCGTGCGTTTGTTGCCGTCCAATTGTTCAACGCCCGCATAGGCCTTCAAGTGAACGCGGATGTGCGTCCGCTTGGAAAAGATTTTCGCAAACGAATGGAGCGCGGGAATCAGGCCGAGATCATCCAGCACCGCCGGGCGCAATTCGCGGGCGAATTGATGCACGATGTCCACAGATTTTTCCACCAGCCGTTGCGTGCGTGCGATGTTGCGGTCGAGGCTTTTGGTATTGATTGCCGCTTCTTTCTTCAGGGCGGCCAGCCGGACGTTGATGCCCGTCAGGGTCTGGGCGATGACGTCATGCAGTTCGCGACTGATCTCCCGGCGTTCCTCCTCCTGGGCCGAGAGAATCTGGCGGGACAATTGCCGCAATTGTTGCTGCAGCCGATCCGACTGGGCGAGCAACTGGCTGTAATGGTGTTCACTTTTCTTGAGCGCCGCTTCCACCGCCTTGCGCTGGGTGATCTCCTGTTCCAAATCCAGGTTCGAAGCGGCCAGCTCCACGGTGCGCTGGCTCAACATCTCGACGATTCTATTCAGGTGAACAGCGGCATCCCGCGCGCCAGGATGAATTTTCGCGATCGGGGTGATTGCCTCGGTGAAGAAGGTCCCCGCGTGTCTGATGAGCCTGGCGCGTTTGCCGGGCGGTTGGCCGGGCAACACCTGGGTGATTAGAATGCGCTCATGGAGCTTGGCGATGTCCAGCGTCTGCAGGCCGGCAGTCAGCGCGTGCTGGCCCATGCCGTGCGCCGGTTGCAGGCTCGCCTCCGAGCCTTGTTTGAGATAGGTCAGCAACGCCGCCTGATAGCGTCTGGAAAATCTGGCTTTCATGAGTGGCCGAATTCGCGGGCAACCCGCCGGACGGACCTGGCCGATTTTACCACCAGCCGCTGTGTGGTGGCGATTTCATTCTTGAGACCCTTGGTGTTGAGCCACGCCTCCTTTTTCAAGGCGAGCAGCCGGACGTTGATGCCCAGCAAAGTCTGAGCGATCCCATCCTGAAGTTCATGGCTGATCTTCTTGCGTTCATCCTCCTGCGCCACCAGCACCTGGTGCGTCAGTTGCCGCAAACCTTCCTGGAGTTGCAGGGAATCCTTCAACAGTCTGGTGTAATGCACGCCGCTTTTCTTGAGCGCGGCTTCGACGGTTTTGCGCCGGACAATGCCACACTTCAACTGGCGGTTGGTGGCGGCAAGTTCCACCGAGCGGAGGTTGAGCGTCTCGTTCAGCCGGAGCAGATGAATCTTGCTCTGCCGCGCGGCACGGTGCGTCTCCACAATCGGAGTGAGGGCTTCGGTAAAAAAAATCTCCGCTCGTTTGATAAATCCATTTTTGCTGTTGGATATTTCCAAAGCGGTGATTGCTCGCTCATGAATGCGGGCTAGCTCCAATGTCTCCATCCCCAAGGCAACCGCCCGGCGTCCCACTCGCACTGCTGGCTGCAAGCTCGCGCGGGGCCCCTGTTTCAGGTGTTTTCGTAGGGCCGTCACATATCGTTGTGACAACCCGATCAATTTTTGTTTCATGTTGTCCTGCCAGCATTGGCGGGGCTCTCCGGTCTGCTTGGTCTCGCGACGGGGGGGGAGCCACCCATCCAACCCAAACATCGAACAATCGTTTCCCCTTGTATATGGGGTGAACACCTTATAGCCGGCCGCCGGACCGGCGCTTACCATTCCGCTTTGGTTCAACCAAGAACGCAACGCCCGAAAGAATCGCATATGATAAGAACCGTAAATCCCCTGGGGCTCCGAATGGGTAGCCAGCGCAATTTTCGTCGCCCAAGGAAGCCCGTCAGCTTTTCCAAAACCCCGTTGGGCCGCGCCCTGCTGCACGTCGCCTGTTTGTGCCAACGCCCAGCCAGTGTCCACTTCTTCCTCGCGGGTCTGATTCGGAACCTGTGCCAGATAATGCCAACACCGCGCACATCGGCGTTTGAATCCATGGAAAAGATCGGGTTGAAAAATCGGCGCGCCAAACCGGCATTCGGAATAATTCCTGACTGCAGCTACCTGCCAGATGATTCGCACCCGCCCCAGCCATGACCGAACACCAAAGAGAAACCGAATTCCTCCAGCATTGCATTCGTTATGACGAAACCCCCGCGCGTCGGGAGCTGGAGGACAGGATCACCCAGATCCAACGCGACGAGCGCTGTGTGCGCCGTGCGATATGGCTGATGGCCCTGTTGTTGGCAGCAACGCTGGCCTGTTCTGGCTATGCAGCGATCTTGGTTGAGACTTTTCGCCAGAGCACATCGCAATTGATCGTTACGATCATTTCCTCGCTCGGTGTGGTATCAATGATTTGCCTGGTTGTTTTTACGGGCCTTCGGATGGCTTATCGCACGAAGTTGGATCAGCGACGGGAGGAATGCCGTCAGCTGGTTGTGAGCCTGCTGGAATCCCGGCTGGGCAAGCCGGCCGCCGTGTCCCCATCTGGAATTGTCCACGATCCGGGAAACGTCCCGCCCACAACCAAGGTGGCTGTGTCAGCGACGGAGATGGATTTGTCCCGGGCGCAGTAGCAGGCAGGGGTTCTCCCGACAAGACTGAATCAACGGGTCGAGACGCAGTTTCCAGTTCGCGCGCCATGGGCACGGCGTCACTGGTTTGTTTCATTGTTCAAATTATTGCCACTGCGTCAGTCGTCGAAGAACGGCCAGAGCCGGAATTAACCGGGCATCCACTTTAGTTCCGACAAGGACGAGGGAATCCTTCAAGGCCGGAAAGTGGCGGATTGTGTGTTTTAGAACACCCTGTTGCCATTGAGGAATCCGCCGCACCGCCAGGAGCCTGATTGAAAATTAGCAGCCGACATGAGGAGGCTCTGACGGTTTCCGCATGTCGGCTGTGAAAACAGGGGTCATCCGATTTCCTTCCTGCTTCTCACCGGCGCTTGTTGCGGTCGTCATCCGAACCTTCCGATTCAAAATGGAACTTGTGAAGGAAGCGATGAATCACGGGTGCCAGCAGCACGGCGACCGATGTGACGAAAACCACCCCGCTGAACAAGGCATAGAACGAGGCGAACAATTTCGCGCCGACCGTGTGGAGTTCGTTCACCGGCCCCATTCCGGTCAGGATCATCGCCGCATTCAGGAAGGCGTCCACCCACGAAAGCCCCGCGCAAAAATGGTAGCCGACAATTCCCAGCCCGAGCGAAACCCCGATGATGCCAAGGGCGAGCGCCAGGCTGCGCAACACCCGCAGAGCGAAAACCTTTCTGGGCAGCAGTGGTTTGGTTCGATGTTCAAACATTTTGGATCAACAGCAACAGGGACGTCATGCGCCTCCCGTGGGAAGCTGTTACCAGATACTTGACCGACGGCAAGAACCTTTGTTTGGAGTCGCCGTTTTCAACTGGATAAACAAGGTTGGGCGCTTGCGAGCAGTTGGCACAAACGGGCACGCCCATTATTCAGCCGGGCGTGAACAGCGAATCTGTCCTCCGAACCTTGGGCAACCCCATCCTTGTCAGTCTGACAGTGGTCGCTCATTCTGCCACCGTGAACGAAACGCGCAACCGGTTCGACTACGATGTCGCCATCCTCGGCGGCGGCAGCGCCGGTTACGCGGCAGCGCGGACGGCGACCGCCGCTGGTTTGCGGACGGTCGTGATCGAAGGCGGCAACGAAGTGGGCGGGCTCTGCATCCTGCGCGGCTGCATGCCAACGAAGGCGCTGCTCTACGCCGCCGAAGTCCTGCACCTCACCAGTCATGCCGCGCCTTGGGGTATCCGTGCGGAAAACGTGGGTTTTGACTTCGCGAAAGTCATGGCGCGCAAGAACGCGCTCATCCAGGAATTTGCGGACTATCGCCGCGAACAACTGGCCGGCGGCAAATTCAAGTTCATCCGCACCCGCGCGAACTTTCTCGATCCGCACACGGTCGCCGTGAGCAATGCCGGGCCGCTCACCGCCGCGCATTTCGTGATTACCACCGGCTCCACCGTCGCGCCGCCTCCCCTGCCCCAACTTCGCGAAGTTGGCTATCTCACCAGCGACGATGCCCTGAATCTCACAGAACTTCCCAAGTCTCTGATCGTCCTTGGCGGCGGCGCGGTGGCGGTGGAACTGGCGCAGTTCTTCGCGCGGTTCGGCGTCAAGGTGACCCTCATCCAGCGCAGCGGGCACATCCTGCACGAGTTCGACACAGATGCCGCGCTGGAAATTGAGAAGGTCTTCCGTCGCGACGGCATCGAAGTTTTCACGAACACAAAACTGACCGACGCGCGGCGCGACGGTCAGCGCAAAACCATTTTGTTCGAGCACCACGGTCAGCTCGTGTCCGTCTCGGCTGAAGAAATCCTGTTCGCCCTCGGTCGCGTGCCGGACACCGCATCGCTGGACCTCGACAAGGCGGGTGTTGCGACCGAACGCGGGCGCATTGCGGCGAATGAATTCATGCAAACCAGCGCGCCGCACATTTACACCGCTGGCGATTGCACCGGGCCGCACGACATCGTGCATCTCGCCGTGCAGCAGGGCGAGATTGCAGCGCACAACATCGCGCACCCGAAGACTCTGCGACGGATGGATTGCCGGCTGTTACTGTCGGTGATTTTTACCGAGCCGCAAGTGGCGCTTGTCGGCCTGACCGAAAAGGAAGCGAAGACCAGCGACATTCCGTATCTGGTTGCAAGCTACCCGTTCAATGAACACGGCAAATCGCTTATCATGGAAGCGAAGGATGGCTTCGTGAAACTCCTGGCCGATCCGCAGTCGGGTGAAATCCTGGGCGGCGCGTGCATCGGGCCGGTTGGCGGCGAGTTGATCCACGAAATCGTCGCGGCGATGGCAAAGCGCATGACAGTCCACGAACTCTCGGCCCTGCCGCACTACCATCCCACGCTTGCGGAAATCTGGACCTACCCGGCGGAAGCATTGGTGGAGCGGATTCCTGCGCCGCAGCAGGGTTCCACCCCATAGGAAAGCTGCGGCACTCCGCGTAGCGTTGCCTCATTGTGAAGATTTTGTTTACAGCAGAAGCGATTTCCAAGGGTGGACGTTCAGGAACCATTCAATGACCGGACAGGTTGCTGAAAGTCGCGTTGGAAAATCCGTTGGAGCTAGACCTCGAGAGACGTGACCCCAATTAGCCCGTGCCCGAGCAGCAAACCACAACGGTGTAATCCGGTCGCCCATTGTCCCGTGCGGGTAATGCCGTTTTTGAGGAAGGTTTTTCTACAATTCGCAGCAATTTTTCGCTTTCTGCACCAATAAAGAAGCCGCCACCGAGATTAAACGCAGCGAACCCGGCATCGCCCCTCCGACGTGAGGAAGCATTATCCCGGCGCCATGAATCTGGTGACGGAGTATTGCATCCGTTCAAGTCACGCGCGAGTTGAAGCATAACACACGTATCCTTCAACCTCGATTTTTCCAACGGGACCATCATTAGTGAACGCGAACCGGTACAACGACCACGGGGACGGGGACTATGACTGTCGATTCCCTTCCATGTCTCCTGTGTCCGTGCCTTCCGCTTTCCGCAACAAGACACCCGGTGGTAGTGAGCAGGGAGATAACGCCGGTCAAAAACAGGATTTTTTTCATTTCAGTTTGAATCGCTTTCTGGAGTAAAGGTAACCGTTTTTTTTGGGGCTTCTCCATGGGGTGTAACCCTACTTCCTATCTTCGGCGGAACGGGGAGAGGTTCGGACCACGGTAGGGTTACACCCCATGGAACAACGCCAGCCCATGATCTAGTGTGCCGCCTGCAATAACACGAACCAAACTGGAAACAACCATTATGAAACATAAAACTTTGATCTTCACTTTCCTCTCCGTCGTCGTTTTCGCGATTGGCTGCGATAAACCGGCGTCCACCTCTCAACAACTCGACAAGGTCCAGGAAAAGACCGCCGCCGCCGCGCAGAACATGAAGGATTACACCTTCGCGCAAAAAACCGAATTCACCGAAGCAATGCAGGTCCAACTGGCCGAGATCAACAAGGACCTGGACCAGCTCGGCGCCAAAATCGAAAAGTCCAGCGACGCGGTCAAAGCCGAAGCCAGACCCAAACTCGAGGCGTTGCGCGAACAAACGGCCACGTTGAACAAGCAGCTTGACGACGTCAAAAACGCCACGGAGTCCACGTGGGAGAGCGTCAAGACCGGCTTCAAAAAAGGCTACGAAGCGACGAAGGATGGATTCAACCAGGCACGCCAGTGGGTGAGCGAAAAAATCGCACCGTAAGCAGGGAAGTAAAAAATTATGAAGAAAACAACAGGTTCAAAAACTGGATTCGTGCTGGGCGCGGTGCTTCTGGGAGCATTGACCGGCTGCGTCGGTTACGTGGACAGGCCGCATCATGTGAGAGCTTATGCTCCGCCTCCACCGGACTACGTCGAGAGCGGAGTCGTGGTGTTGCAGGACGACTACGTGTATTACCCCGGTTACCAGATCTATTACAGCAGCAACCGGCGTCAATACGTCTATCTGCAAGGGCGCTCATGGGTATCGCGACCGGCGCCGCCACGCGTCTCGGTTGAGGTGCTGTTTGCCTCACCGTCGGTAAGGCTCGATTTTCATGATGCCCCGTCAATTCATCACGCGTCGGTTGTCCGGCAGTACCCGAAATATTGGTCACCACCGGGAGCGAATTCCAACCACGGGCAGGATAAGAAAAACCAGGACAATGGAAACGGCCATGGAAACCGCAAGCATGAATAAGAAAACCTCAGCGTTCCCAAGTTTCCGAGAATAATCATCACGTTATGAAAGCTTCCAGGATTTTTCCAAACCGAAAGGCGACCATCCTCGCGCGCCACGCTTCCAAAAGTTGCGTGGTCGCAGTGCTGGTCGTCGTCATGGGTATCAGTTGGAACATGGCCATCGGCCAGACCCAACCACCCGATGGCGACGCGCCGGGCGTAGAAGTGCTCACCCGCGGACCGGTGCATGAGGCTTTTGCCGGAATTGTTACTTTCAATCCCGGGCCGGGTGTCGTGGTGGCAAAAGCTCCGCCAGATGTGATCGAAGAATTACCACCGGAGGAGCGACCGGATGGAGACAATGTCTCCTGGATTCCCGGCTACTGGGGTTGGGATGATGAACGGAGCGACTTCCTTTGGATTAGCGGAACCTGGCGCGCTCTGCCCCCGGGCCGCGAATGGATTGCCGGCTATTGGGGAAAAACCGCGCAAGGCTACCAGTGGACTTCGGGATACTGGGCTGATGCCGCCGCGCGTGAGACGACCTATCTGCCTCCGCCGCCAGCGACGGTGGAAGTGGGGCCGAACATCGCCGCGCCTTCAGCAGACTACGGCTGGTCGCCGGGTTGCTGGATCTGGTATCAAGGACGTTATGCGTGGCGTCCGGGTTATTGGGCACTTGGCCGGGCAGATTGGGATTGGTGTCCGGCTCATTATGTCTGGACTCCGCGCGGCTACATTTTCGTGGGCGGCTTCTGGGATTACCCGGTTGAACGGCGCGGTATTCTCTTTGCGCCGGTTTATTTTGAAGCCGGTGTTTATTCACCGCGCGGCTACTTCTACTCGCCCATGATCGTGATTGATCTGAGCGTGTTCAGCGACCATCTCTTCTTGCGGCCCCGCTACTCCCATTATTACTTCGGGGATTACTACGCCACGAGCTATATACAGGGTGGGTTCTATGCCTCGTTCTCGTTTCAATCCGGCCACCATGGCTACGATCCGATCTATTCTCATCAACGGTGGGAACATCGTAGGGATCGGGAGTGGGAGCACCGCATTGAAGCCTCTTACCAGAACCGTCGCGATCACGAAACCGCACGACCGCCGCGCACGTGGGCCGCCCAGCAAACCATCAATTCGGGCACTGTCGAGTCCCGGCAAAACCGCGTGCTGGCCACCCCCATCAAGGAACTGGCAAAGCGAAAAGAGAGTCCGACGCGCTTCCAGCCGGTGGCCAGGGAAGAAAGACAGAAGCTGGCCCAACGTGGCCAGGAAGTTCAGAAGTCCCGTGAACAGCGGCGGACGTTGGAGGCCAAAGCCGTGGAACCCACTGCTCAAAAACCGGGCGGGGTATTCCAGCCGGCCAAAGTGCAATTGCCGAAATCGCCGATTGTCGCCAAGCCGGCCAATCAGTTGGGCCGAAACCAGACTCCGCCCCGGGCGCAGCAGTCTCCAAAACCCGATCTCAAACGCCAACCCAAATCTGAATCGTCGGGCCGCCAGCCCAACGTGGAACAAGGCAATCCTCAGCCTCAACCTCAGCCGCGCCAGTCTGAGCCGGAGAAGAAATCCGCGCCCGGGCGAGGCGAATCGCCGCCGCGCGAACGGCAGGCGCAACCAAAACAAGAACGCAGGCCGGAGCAATCGCAAAACCTGACTCCGGCAGAATCACAGCCAACCGAGAAGGGATTGGCAAAGCTGGCGCAACCGTAAGCCGGACATCTGGCTTATTCGACTTCCTTGATCGTCCCGGCTTTGCGGCCCTGATCTTTTCGGGGTTGCCACGCAACAAAAACTCGCCGCAGCCTTGTGGAAGAGTACCGAACGGCTAGGTTGGGTCGAAAGAATAATACAACAGGATCAATTGCCCATGCTCAATCAACGCTTCAACCCGATTCAAA
>JABFSR010000018.1 GCA_013140495.1 Verrucomicrobiota bacterium | reverse complement strand
GGGTGAAGCTGCCGACGGAACGCAGGCAGTTGACCTGTATAAAAAACTCCAACCCGATCTCGTGTTGATGGATTTGCGAATGCCCCGGAGCGATGGCGTCACCGCAACCCGGAAAATCCGCGAACATTTTCCCACTGCGCGCATCCTGATGCTGACGACGTACGACGGAGACGACGACATCCACAGGGCATTGACGGCTGGTGCCAGCGGCTACTTGCTGAAGAATTCCACACGCGATGGTCTGATCCCCGCCATCCGTGCGGTGGCGGCCGGACAGCGCTGGATTCCACAGGAGGTGGCAAACCGACTGGCCGTACGAAAGATGTTCGAGGAATTGACGCCGCGCGAACTGGAGGTCTTGAAACAACTTGCCAAAGGACTCGCAAACAAGGAAATCGCAAGCGTGCTGAACATCAGCGAACACACCGTCAAGGACCACTTGAAGAACATTCTTGGCAAACTTCACGTGGCAGATCGCACGGAAGCCGTTACCGCAGCGTTGCAGCGTGGAATCATTCAGTTGTAGGTTGGTTGAGAGCTGAACATTGACAGTTGATAGTCCTGCCAACGAAGCGCCGTTTGTCCCATCAACCATCAACTATTCGCCACCCACTTCTTTGATGACACCCGGATGTCAGACGGCTCAGAGATTTGTCTGAACATTGGGCAGCTTGTAAAAGCAGACCCAGTTACCTGCCATTGAACCAACGTCAATGGTGTCTCTCGCATTGCCCAACTTGAAACCACGCCATTCCACATGGCCATCCTCATAGAGAAACTCTCCGCCAGTGGGCGCTCCGCCGCTGTCACGATGGGCGGCTGTCATCACGGATTTTCCGTTCCAATCCGTGGACCACGTCATACCCGTTCCCTTGTTTGCAGTGATGTTCCAGGAGCCGAGGCCCTGCAAGCGATCACTCATGATTGGTGCGGCGCGAAACGCGCCGCCAAGCTTTTTGCGGAAATGCCAGCCTGCGATTTTATTGGAATCGTAGGGCCAGCCACTGGCAGTGCGGCCAGGCAGGTAAAAGTAGCCGATCAGTTGTGGGTCATTGTCCGTGCCAATGCCGGTCTCGGCTGCTCGATGCCATTGGTCTGTTGGACAGTAAAGAACATCGTTGAGAGTGCGCTGATTGGCTGTCGTCCCTCTGCGGTTTGGGAAGAGATAAGCTTTGTAAAAATCATTCATCTTCGGCGACATCCAGCTCAGATCGAAGCCGAGGGAATTGTCAGGAAAAAAGTCCCGGTTGTCGCCTGCGTACATATTGATTGCCAGCCCCCACTGTTTGAGGTTGTTGGCGCATTGCGTGCGGATCGCCTGGGCTTTTGCTTTGCCGAGCGCAGGCAGGAGCATCGCGGCAAGGATCGCAATGATTGCGATGACGACCAGAAGTTCGATGAGGGTGAAAGCCTTCTGCTGAGTATTCGGCTCTTGTTTCATGGTGTGAAAGAACTGTGAGCGATAGTCCCATGAAAGTCAACTTTGCTTGAGATTTCGGGTGTTGGTTGCGGGATTCATTGGTCCGCACCTTGATGTCGCTTGCAACACGAAGGGTTCTTCCACAGTCTTTCTGCCGAACAAACAACAGCCTGACGCAGCCAGGCGACATCCAACCGGCTGTGGCTCGTAGTCAAGCAATCGTAGAACAACATGACAAAGATTCTGCAATCGGCATTTATCAGGAAGCATATCGGTCTGCTGTTTCTTGGCGCGTTCCTTTTCTCTGGATGTGTGGCCTCAAAACCTGCCGGTCGGGTTGCGGGACCATGGGACTTGGCATCACTGAAGCAAACTCCAGTTGCGGAGTGGGGAAGTCGCACCGGATTGGTCCAGGAGGTGTATTTTAAGAGCGAACCGTTTCAAGGCAAAGCAACGCGCGTATTCGCGTATGTCGCCCGTCCTTCCGAAGGCAAAGGACCGTTTCCCGCAATGGTCCTGGTTCACGGCGGCGGCGGGAAAGCGTTTCGAGAATGGGCGGAGCATTGGGCGAAGCGCGGGTACGTGGCGATCTCAATGGACACGGCTGGATGCGGGCCGGAAGGCCGATTGTCAGACGGTGGTCCGGGGCAGGGTGACGAAGCCAAGTTTCACAATTTCACCCCGGCTGAAACACGCGAGATGTGGACCTACCACGCCGTGGCTGCTGTTGTGCGTGCGCATTCATTGTTGCGGTCAATGCCGGAAGTGGATCCAAACCGAATCGGGCTTACGGGCATCAGTTGGGGCGGCTATCTGACGTGCATCGTCGCAGGAATAGATGATCGGTTCAAAGTGGCTGTGCCGGTTTATGGTTGCGGCTTCCTGGGAGATAATAGCGTCTGGACGGACAAATCCCTTGCCGCGATGAATCCAGAGGCACGCAAGCTTTGGCTGAAAACCTTTGATCCGTCGGAGTACGTGGGCGGCGTTCATTATCCGATACTGTTCTTGGATGGCTCCAATGACTTTGCGTATCCGTTGGATAGTTTCACAAGAACCAGTCAACTCGTGCCGCAACGATTTCGTCACACGAGCATTATTTTGAACATGCCGCACGGACACATTTGGACTTTTGGCGAGGTGGATGCGTTCGTGGATGGCGTTGTTAGAAATGGACAGCCATTGCCGAAGCCGGGTGGCATCAAGATCAAAGACGGTGTGGCTTCAACGACCCTGTCTTCTTCAACACCGATGAAAAAGGCCGAACTGATTTATACGGTTGATTCCGGCCCGTGGCAAAAGCGCCAATGGAAGAGCGTTCCAGCCGGGCAGTCGGGCAAATCCATCGTTGCCAGATTACCCGAGCAGCGCCCGTTGGCATTTTATCTGTGCGTCACGGATGAGCGAGGACTTCGGACCAGCACGACGACGGAGGAACTGGCGGATCGTTAGATGAACAACCTGATCTGACGAGAAAGGCTCGCAGGTTGACGGGACGGCTTGATATAATCCGATCATGTTGCTGAGATTCAAACGCGTCTTCGTGCTGGGTTTGTTGACGACGTCTGTATTGGTCGCTTCGGTGGATGGTCAGGAGACAGAGAAGAAAACATTCTTCCTGCCAAAAAGTCCCGTCGCCGCGGCTTATGTGCTGGGTCGTTTGTCGAACAAGGAACTCGCCGAAGCCCCACGCAGCGAATTCGTTTTCGTCGCAATGTTGCAACGCAAAGGACTCGAACGCAGGTATCGTGTGGAAGCCGTCGAAGGTCTGGCAAAAATCCACAGCACCGATCCGCTCACCGAACTGCTTGGCGGCATTGTCGAACTCGACAAGAAAGGCGAGGCTTCCGAGTCTGTGCTGCGCGACCTCTCGACCATCCTGTTGCAATCCAAGCCAGAGGGCCTGTCGGTGAAACGCGACCTGTTGCTAAAGCTTGCCAACGAATCTCAACTGGGAACCACCCGGCAAATCGCCTGCGCAGCGGTTGTCACGGCTGATGGTTCAGGTGAACGACGGTGGAAGGAGGTAGATTCGAATCCGAGCCAGCTTGCCGATTTGTTGCTTTCGCTTTCGTTCATCCGTGATCCGAACATTCGTGGGGCATTACATCCGAAAGTTGAACCGCTGATTCATAAAGCCGATCCAGCCGAGGTGCGCCGGGCCGCGATTTCGGCGTTGCCAGCTATTCCCGGGCACGACGCCGAATCTTTTGCAGCCCTGGCTGCGTTTGTAAAATCCGGCACAGAACGCGAAACCGCCATTGCCGGCCTTCAGAAAATCCCGCGCAAATCATGGCCGGTGGAGCAGGCGGAGTCATTGATCGAGAGTCTTGTGCCCTATTTGCAAGGTGTGCCCGTGGAGAAGCGGACAGAAGTGGATGCCGTGAATGCGTTCCAGTTTGCCAACGATCTGACGGCCTTGTTGCCACCGGAAAAGGCGGGGGCAGTCAGCAAGACACTCCGCGCGCTTGGCGTCAGCGTTTTCGTCATTCGCACCATTCCCGAGCGGATGCTTTATGACAAGAACCTGATCGTCGTCGAGGCGGGCAAACCGGTATCGCTCATTCTCATCAACGATGACGCCATGCCACACAATCTTGTTGTCACGGCGCCCGGTGCGGTTGCTGAAATCGGCCCAATCACAGAGACGATGCCGCCGGATCCGGATTCCAGCGGACGACTTTACATTCCTGCCTCGCCAAAAGTTTTGCATGGTACGAAACTCGTCGAGCCGGGACAGCAGGCCAGACTCAGTTTTATCGCGCCGAAGGAGCCGGGTGATTACCAATATGTCTGCACGTTTCCCGGCCACTGGCGGCTCATGGTTGGCAAACTGGCCGTGGTGGAAGACGTCGAGGCTTACCTCGCCACTCACGCGGCGGCAACGCAGCCAAAAATCACCGAATGGAAAACCGACGATCTCGTCCCGCAGCTTTCGAAGTTGGATTCGGGTCGAAACCTTCAGCAGGGCAGGGAGAATTTCACCAGGCTGGCCTGCGCTTCATGTCACAAGCTTGGTGCGGAGGGGGCAAGTTATGGTCCGGAACTCACGGATGTTTTTTCGCGTTATCAAAACAACCCTGCCGAGGTCCTCCGTCAGATCATCGAGCCATCGCTGATCGTCAGCAATCGCTATCGCGGATTTGATTTTGAACTCCAGAACGGAGACGAGTTGTCCGGCATGGTTGTGAAGGAAGATGGAGATGTTTTGACTGTGCAGACCGGTCCGGCTGCTTCCCTGGTTCAGACGCTGAAAAAATCCGCCGTCACGACCCAAAAGCCGCAAAAGTCCTCGCTGATGCCGGTTGGATTGTTGAACACACTTTCGGCGGAGGAAATTCTGGACCTGCTTGCGTTCGTAAAATCGGGCGGCAACGCCGCTGCGCATCAACATGCGCACTGAGGTGTGAGCGGGACAGCCGGCAACGCCGGCTTGGTGCGTTTGTAATATCTCTTTTGATTTATTGCTCTCGCCCAACCGATCTGCAAGGCTACAACCAACCCAGATGAAGACTTTAGCTGCGACAGGTTCCAAACGCCGTTCCTTCAGGCGTGCATTCACACTGATCGAACTGTTGGTTGTCATCGCGATCATAGCAATTCTCGCCGCGATGCTCCTCCCGGCACTGGCCAAGGCAAAGGAAAAAGCGGTGCGTGTCCAATGTCAGAACAACGTCAAACAAATCACCCTTGCGATGCATCTCTACTGCGGAGACAGCAAAGATTACCTGCCCGATCCCAATTGGAATTCACCGTGGATCAGGCGAGGCTGGCTTTATGATGCTTCAAAAGGATCTGTTCCGAATCTTGCCGCAGCAGCGTATCGCTCCAATTATGTTCTGGCGTATGAAGGTGGCTTGCTCTGGGAGTACGTCAAAAGCATGTCGGTCTATCGTTGTCCGGCCGAAAAAACAAACCTGATAGCCTGGACATCACGGGATCAAAAGCTCAGCAGCTATTTGATGAACGGCGTCGCCGGTAACAATGGTGGCAATCCTTTCAAGACGACGCAGTTTCGGCAGGACGCGATCATTTTCTGGCAGGCAAATGATGCCAATTATAGTGACTTTAACGACGGATCGAGCTCGCCGGACGAAGGTATTACGAGACTGCATTCGACCGGTACAACCATTGGTGTGGTGGACGGGCATATTGAATACATCAAAACAAAAAAGTTTACTGAGGAGTCTCTGATCCCGACAAAGAACCGGCTTTATTGCCGGCCCACGACTGTTGATGGACGCTGAGGCCGACATGAAACTGGCCAATCCAATACCAAGATGAAGCACGTCGAGTTTTCAACCATGAAGGTTTTAGGGCTATTGAGTTCTGGTTTTCTGCTGTTTACTGTTCTGATTCTGGTCGGCTGTGGTAAGAAGTCGGATGCCGTTGCTGAACTGGAAAAGGCGGTTAAGACAGCGGAGCAATCCGCTCAGGGGCAGCCAGCACCGGTTGCCGCAAACGTCAACACCCCGTTAAATCAGCCTGTGGCTCAACAAATGAGTCAGGCTTTGATTTCACTAAAAGCAGGAAATTACTCGGATGCCGTCACGCTTATGCAGGCAGCTCGCGTTAATCCGAACAGAACGGCCGATCAAGCCATGGCGGCTCAGGATGCGTTGGCAGCGCTCATGAATGATCTTGCGATCCGCGCCGCAAACGGTGATGCCCTTGCCAAACAAGCGATCAACAAGGAGCGTGAGAATCGTAACAAGCGGTGAGTCTCTTTGCCAATTTCCAACTGCGTCAGGATTCTTGCAGGCTCGAAGCTTGCCGTTGAATCCAATCGAGGCATCATTTGCCCGTGAAATTTCTGTCCGCTGCAACCATTTCTCTCGTGGCCGAGGCCCGCAGTGGTCCCTTTGTATTTCACGGTGATTTGCGTCGAGGTTGCGCGCAGGCTGCGAAGCTGGGGTTTGATGCGGTCGAAATCTTCCCAGCATCAGCAGATGTCGTGAGTGTAATAGAATTGAGGGTATTGCTTAAACGTCACCATCTCAAGGTTGCAGCCGTAGGCACTGGCGCAGGCTGGCTCAAACATCGTTGGACTCTCACCAGTCCTGATCCTTTGATCCGTAACAAAGCTCGTAAATTCATAGAGCAGTTGATCGATTTCGCAGCCGCTTTTAATGCGCCTGCAATCATCGGCTCGATGCAGGGCAGGGTGGAGGCTGACGTGAATCGAAGGCAGTCAGAGCAGTGGCTTGCGGAAGGTCTAAAGGCTTTGGGAGAACGCGCTGGCAAGCGCAGCGTGTCTCTCCTGTATGAGCCGCTGAATCGTTATGAAACCAACTTGTTCAATCGCGCGGAAGACGCGGCGGCGTTTCTTGTTCGCCGGAAGATTCGTCACGTCAAACTTCTCTGTGATCTGTTTCACATGAACATCGAGGAGAAATCGATTCCCGACACACTGCGCGCCGTTGCCCGGCAACTCGGCCACGTTCATTTCGCAGACACAAACCGTCGTGCGATAGGTTTCGGCCATTTGGATGTTAAATCCATCATTGAAACGCTGCGGGAGATTGGCTACGCGGGATATCTCAGTGCTGAAGTGTTGCCCTTGCCGACTTCTGAGGCTGCCGCTCGCCAGACCATGCGCGCATTCCGAAAGTTCAACACCGCTGATTAAATCACACCATGCTCAAGACCACCTTGCTCCATCCCGAAATCCTGCGTGTCTGTGCCCGTGCCGGTCATCACTCGAAGATACTGATCGCGGATGGCAATTATCCCGCCTCAACCAAGCGTGGCCCGAACGCCGAACTCGTCTGTCTCCAGCTTATGCCCGGCGTGCCCACCGTTGCGCAGGTGCTTCGTGCGATCTTGAGCGCAGTGCCGATTGATGCCGTAAACACCATGGGCATTCCCGCCGATGACCCGTACGCGAAATTCGGCGAGCCGCCGGCGTGGCAGGAATTCCGCACCCTCGCGAAAGAAGCAGGCGTCACTGCGCCCATCATTCCCATTTTCAAATGGGATTTCTATAAAGCTGTGGAATCTCCCGATCACATGCTCACGATCCAGACCGCCGATCAGGCGTTGTGGGCGAATGTGCTGCTCACAGTCGGTTGCCGCACAACTTGAATCATCAAAACCAAATGCAAACCCGTCGTCTCGGAAAAACTGACCTTCATCTTCCCATCCTCGGCTTCGGTGCGTCATCGCTCGGCGCGGAGTTTCGCAGCGTCACGCTGGAAGATGCCGTCCAAAGCGTCCGCGTCGCGCTGGACTGTGGTCTGAACTTCATTGATACCTCGCCATTCTATGGGCGCGGTATGAGCGAGGTTCTGCTTGGTGTGGCGTTGAAAGGCGTTCCCCGCGCGAGTTACACCATCTGCACGAAGCTCGGACGCTACGATCTGGCCCACTTTGATTTTTCAGCGCGGCGTGTTGCGGAGAGTGTGGATGTCTCGCTGCATCGTCTCGGCTGCGGACATCTCGACATCGTGCTCTGCCACGACATTGAGTTCGTGCCGATGCAACAAATCGTGGACGAAACAATTCCGGCTCTTCGCAAGGCTCAACAAAGTGGCAAGGTTCGCTACATCGGCTTCAGCGGTTATCCGCAAAAGATCTTCAAGTTCATCTGCGATCAAACTGGCGTGGATTGCGTGCTCAGTTACAACCAATACACATTGCAAAACACCCGCTTTGCCGACGAGACCGTGCCTTGGCTGAAAGCCCGTGGCATTGGTGCAATGAATGCCGGGCCGTTCAGCGCGCGACTGCTGACCAATGCGCCGCTCCCCGCCTGGCTCAAAGAGCCGGAGGAAGTGAAAGCCGCCGCGCGTGCCGCCGCTGCCCATTGTGCTGGCAAGGGTGTGGACATTGCGAAGCTGGCGCTGCAGTTCAGCATCGCGCATCCCGACATCGCCACAACCATTGCCGGTAGCGCGAATCCTGCGAACATCCGGCAGTGGGCGAAGTGGGCCGCTGAACCGCTCGACGAATCATTGTTGCGCGAGGTGCAAACGATTTTTGCGCCCGTGAAGAACCAAGGTCACGTCGAAGGTCTGGCGGAGAACAATTGATCATGTGCGTGGATTCAAATCACAGTATTCCAGCTTCGGACGGAGCGCGGCTGTGTCTGAAGGACCAGCCGCAGCGCGTGAAACGCCGGAAGCCGTGGAAGAATCCGAACTGCTGCGGCTGGGCTCCGCCACAGCCACGCTCCTGAACGGCGCTTCAGTAGTGCCGGGTTGGGTCGCACTTCTGACAACAAGTTTGAGAATGACTAAAATATGAGAGCCATAGAATTCACCAAACCCGGCGACCTTCGTATTGTCGAGACGCCTGAACCCGTGCAGCCCGGTGATGGCGAGGCTTTGGTGCGCGTCCACGCCGTGGGGATCTGTGGCACGGACTACAGCGGCTACCTGGGCAAGATGGCATTCTTTTCCTACCCGCGAATTCCCGGTCACGAGTTGGGTGTGGAGGTCGTTTCGGTTGGCGCCGGTGTTACCAATGTCAAACCTGGCGACCGCTGTTCCGTCGAGCCGTACATCAATTGCGAGCGCTGTTACTCGTGTCGTCGTGGTCACACGAACTGCTGCGAGAATCATCAGACGCTTGGGGTGCATTGCGATGGTGGTCTGCGTCCGTTCTTCACCGTTCCAGCGCGCAAACTCCACGTCTCGCGCAGACTAGCTGCTGAACAACTCGCGCTCGTTGAAACACTCGCGATTGGTTGTCATGCGGTGAACCGTGCCAATCCCAAGCCGGGCGAAAACCTGCTCGTCCTGGGCGCAGGTCCGATTGGTTTGTCCGCGATTGAATTCGCGCGCATCTCCGGCGCGCGGGTGATCGTGCTGGATTTGAATGAGCAACGGCTCGCCTTCGTGCGCGAGAAATTGAAAGTGCCTGACACAATTGTCGCCGGCCCGGATGCGTTGAAGCAGCTTGGCGAATTGACGAATGGCCAGCTCGCCGACGTGGTCATTGATGCCACCGGGCACAATGAATCCATGAGCCGTTGCTTCGAGTTCGCCACGTTTGCGGCGCGCGTCGTTTACGTGGGCATTACATCGAAGGACCTGGTTTTTCCGCACGCGCCGATCATGCACCGGCGCGAGCTGACGCTCATGGCGAGTCGCAACGCGCTCAGTGCCGACTTCCCGCGCATCATCGGTTTGATCGAGGAAGGTCGTATTGACACGCGACCGTGGCTGACGCACCGCGCAGACTTCGCCGACGTGCCGGGGATATTTACGACCTGGTTGAAGCCTGAGACGGGCGTGATCAAGGCTGTGGTCAATGTTCCCGCCGCATGAAGCTCGACGCGCACCAGCACTTCTGGCGCTATTCCGCTGCGGAGTATTCGTGGATTCCTCCTGGCTCTGCGTTGCAGCGCGACTGGTTGCCGCAGGACCTTGCAGCCCTGCAATCGCCCCTTGGGTTTGATGGCAGCATCGCGGTGCAGGCACGGCAAACACTGGAGGAAACCCGCTGGCTGCTTTCACTTGCCGACCAGCACCCACGCATCAAGGGCGTTGTGGGCTGGGTGGATTTGCGTTCTCCGGAACTGCCCGCCCAACTTGCGGAGTTTGCTGCACACCCGAAATTCGTGGGCGTGCGTCACGTGGTGCAGGATGAACCTGATGACCGCTTCATGCTCGGCGCGGAATTCCTGCGAGGCTTGGGGCAGCTCAGTTCCTTTGGCCTCACCTATGATCTGTTGATCTTTCCGAAGCAGCTTCCCGCTGCGTGCGAAGTAGCGGCGCGTCTTCCTGGGCAACAATTCGTGCTGGATCACATTGCCAAGCCTGCGATCAAGGAGCACAGGCTTGAGCCTTGGGCCAGACAGATTCGTGAACTGGCGCGGCATCCGAATGTGTTCTGCAAACTGAGCGGCCTTGTGACCGAAGCAGATCACCAGCACTGGGGCGAGGCGGATTTGCTGCCGTATCTGGATGTGGTTGCGGAGGCGTTTGGCCCGGCGCGATTGATGATTGGCTCTGACTGGCCGGTGTGCCTGCTTGCTGCGAGCTACGAACGAACGATGAACGTTGTGCTGACCTGGGCAAAACAGTTTTCACCCACAGAGCAGGCCGGAATCATTGGCGGCAACTGCGCACGATTTTATTTGTCTGGCCGGCCAACAAAGCGCGGAAGCTTGCCAAGAACGTAGAGTTTGGTTTCTGATCGCCTCTCCTCGCCAGAACAGAAAGAAGGTTGAGTTGATGGGGTTCCAAAGTTCCGTCCGGAAACAAACACTCACGGGCTTCTTTGGTGGCAGTGCGAATTTTACGGGCTGCTCTTTAGGCGATAAAAGGTGTTTACCGGGGACAGGGGCAGTGCGACTTCATATTCAAGCGTGTTGAAGTTGAGAGTGGGTTGGTTGGTGAAATCCAGCCAGTTGGTTGTTGTCAGGTCGGTGTTTTGTTGAAGGCTGAATGGCAATGAAGGGATGATCCATGAAAGGCGAGTGTTGCTCCCAATGTTGGCGATGGATAACGATGGAGTTGGCGTAGTGTAGGAGACATAGACCTCAGCCCGGCCCCCCGCCACTGCAAGTCTGTTTCCATCTGCTGAAGATACGGCAGAAGTCCACGGTATTGATGCCACGGCGTTTTGAACCCACAAAGCACCTGCGTTGGTTGTGGTATAAATCCCATGGTTGCGATCTACCGCAATTAGTTTACTACCGTCGGCTGAACTAGCTACGGAAGTCGGGTAACTAACCGGCACAGTATTCAAAGTCCAAACTGCTCCGCCGTCCGTAGAAGTGTATATGGTTGATTGCGAAAGGCTGAGAGCATGTGATGACGCCGCCACCAACCTATTACCGTCTGCCGAAGAGGCAACTGACACCCAGTAGTAAGCTGGAACATTGTTTGAAACCCATGTCAATCCGGCATTCGTGGTCGTGTAAATGGACCGTGCGGAGGTTGCCACCAGCTTGTTCCCATCGGCCGAGGACGCCACACAAGTCCATGGCTTGCTTGGCACATTGTTTGAATTCCATGCCGTCCCGCCATTTGTGGACGTGTAGATTCCCCAAGTATTCGCCGGATAAAAATTACTTGGATCTCCCGCCACTGCCACCAGTTTATTGCCGTCTGCAGAGGATGCGACAGAAACCCACCATTTGTTCGGCGTATTGTTTGAAATCCAGGATGTGCCTCCATTTGTGGAGGTGTAAATGGCGGACTTTAGAGGAGAATAATTTTCAAATCCCACCGCGACCGACCTGTTCCCTCCCGCCGAAAATGCCAACGCCAACCAAGCTGAAGTGGGTGTGTTGTTTGGTGTGTTGTTAGTATTCCAAGTGAACCCTGCATTAGTTGAGACCAGAATTGAACCATAGTTTCCTGGCGTAATTAGCTTGCTCCCATCCACCGCAAAAAAAATGCGCATGTTTTCATAGTCGAAATTACTCGTATTGGTCCAATACTGCGCCCCACACGTCCCCTCTGTTGTGAACAAAAAACACCAGGCAAGAGTTACAAGCCAAATCTGTCTAGTTTTCATAAACCATAGCGCGTGGGAGTTTCTAGTACGCACCCGTGTGTTTGAGATTCTTGCGGAACATCGGCCAGACGGTGTTCGCCAAAGAATTGGCTTCGACGATGCCATACACTTTTCCATCTTGAGACCCAACATAGACCCTACTTCTTATTCCGTCTATGGCGGTCGACGCAATCGTTCTTGTACCTCAACGGCTTTGCTGCACAGCATAGAGATGTGTCATTGTGGCGACGTAGAGCACACCGTTGGCAGCTGTGGTGGTGGCGCTGATGGGGGTGGTCAACGCGAGCGAGGCTAGAACCCTCTTTTCCTTGCTCGCAGCGAAGACGTAGAAGTTTCCGCTGCGCGTGCCGATGTAAACCTTGCCATCGGCCACATACGGAGAGGCCCAAGCCTCGCCATCAATATCGTGTGTCCAATACGGTTTGCCGGTCTGCGCGTTCACGCAGTGAAACTTGCGCCCGCAGTCTGCAATGAAAACAAGGTCGTCTTGCACCGCTGCCGTGGACATGACGTGTTTCTCAATCGGATACGACCAGACCAGCGCGTTGGTGGTGATGTCTCCACTTCCCGTGACGTCAATGCACTTGAGCCAGGCTTCGTTCTTGCCCCACCAGATGTCCCCGCCACCCGCGACGTAGATGCGGTTGCGGTTGAAAACGGGCATGCCGTAGATGTTGCTCGGGCTTTCACGGCGATTGGTGCTGTACTTGTGGATGTCGGTCTTCGGCGCAAGGGGATCAAAATCGAACTGGAACACCTTCCGGAGAGGCGCGGGGGATTGGAGTATTGGAGAGATGGAGTGTTGTGCCGATTTTCTCCGGCCAAGCACTCCATCACTCCTTGACTCCATTACTCCCTTTCCGACCGGTTCAAAGGCATAGATCACTCCGTTTCCGCCGCAGAAAAAGATCAGTTCACGTCCGTTCACCTTGGCAAGCGAGGGCGAAGCCCAGGTGTTGTGGAAAACGTCCGGTGCGATGTGTTCGTCGTCGCGAGCGAGAAGTCGGCCCGTGCGTTTGTCGAGCACGACGAGGCTTGGAGCATCCGGCTTGCGAATGCGCTTGTGCGTGTTGTCCACGCCGTTGGCGGTGTTCAGATAGAGATGATTGCCGTGGACGAGTATTGAGCTGTGTGCCGCGTCGTGCGGCCAGATTCCGGCTTCTGCAACCAGATCGTATTTCCAGATGATGTCCGCATCGAGCGGGCCGGGCTGAAGCAATTTTCCATCGGCCGGCGGCTGCAAAGCCAGCGGATGCGTTTCCGCGCCGATCTGCTGGAGTGGTGTGTTTGTTGAAGCGGGTGGCGTCATGTAGGCCGCCTCATCGCGGAACGGACCGTCGTTGCCGTTCGCCATTCCTTTGACATCCAGGCAGACCACGGCCCCGCGATTGTCCACGAGGTAAACGCGGTTGCCATCAACCGTGGCGGTGGATGACATGCCCATTCGCGGCCAGTCCATGTAGGCGTCTTCATCGCGCTTCGGAACGACGAGTTGCCAGACCAGCGCGCCGGTCTTTTCGTCCAGGCATATAAACACGCCGCGGTCGCCCTGGTGTTTGGGATCGCGCGGTTCGTTGTTGTTCGAGCCGATGTAAATCCTGCCGTTGGCGATGATGGGCGTGGAATGAGTTTGCGAGCCCAGTTGCGCCGTCCACTTGATGTTCCGTCCGGTCTTGGGATCGAAAGTATCGGGCAAGCCGCGCTCCTTGGAGACCATGTTGCGCGACCAGGCTTCGCCCCATTGAGGCTGATCCGATGCGAGGGAAGCGCGATTAACTGACGCGAGCATCAGGCATAACCCAAGTGAAAAGCCGTGCCGGTGGTGTCGAATGATTTTCAAGGGTACTGAGATTTTAGTTTTACCCGTTTCAGCACCGGCTCGATGACATCGGCCATGCGCATGAAACCCAGGTCGGTTGGATGAACGCCATCCACGGTGCCTTGGCCGTCAGTGCCGAGCAGCTTTTCGCCGCGGACGTAAAACAGCCTGCGATCTCCAGCTTTGACGCGCTTCTCGAAAATGTTGCGCAGTGCTGCATTGGATTTGGAATAACCTGCGCGGCGTGAAGGGAGCACCAGTGCGGAGCCGACGTCAATGTGTTCAACCAGAACGATGGGTGTCTTGGGATGTTTTTCGCGAAGCGTGGCGATCATGGCAGACATCCGCTCGGACACGGATTCCGGTTTCATGTTCGGAAGAGGGTCGAGCACGTAAGCGGACGGATCAAGTTCAGCCAGCAGGTTGGCCACCTCCGGTTCGCAGAGAGCGCTGCCTGAAAAGCCCAGATTGATTGTGGGGCAGTCAAAGCGCCGGCCAAGGATTGCGGCACATGCCATGCCGGGACGCGATGCGCAGCCGCCTTGAACGATGGATGTGCCGTAGAAGACCACGGGTTTTTTGATTCCGGACCGGGCGGGAGGTGGTTCACATTTTGATTCTTGGGGAAGTCCGATTTCGAGTTTCTCTGTTCCGTTGTAGAGCGGGAGATAGAGGAGATACTCGTGGAGTTCCGGCGACATGCCCGAGGTCAACTTTTGTTCGGTGGTGATTTTGTCGGGACGGCCAGCACCGAGCCATCGCCATTCGCCTTTGTGGCGGACATACAAATCCACGCCGCTCACGCCGGTTGCGGGCATGTGCGGCATGCCGAGGGTGCTGTTGCGAACCGTCCACCGTGCCGAGATGTCGGTCGCGTCCGTTGTGAAGTGTACGCATATCCCTGCGGAATGTGTGCCCAAACTCCAAACGGCATCCCGGACCACGCCTTCGGCTTTCGCGGGAAGACGATCGTAGAAATGCTTGGTGTCCGTCCAGCCTTTGCCTTCGACGCAGAGTTCCTGGGCGTCTATCCAGCGCACCTTTGATTCGGCGTTGGCCGAGAGCGTGCCTGCGGCGATTGCAATACTCAACAGGCTCGCAGCGGCGGCGAGGTTCAATGGTTTTCTCATGTTGACCTGGTTTGACTGAATGGCATCCGTCTCGTGCAACGTTGTCAGCGACTTGAAAGGAAACGGTTGATCATTCCTTCCAAAGCATTGATCCATTGCGGGTGTTCGTTCATGCATGGAATTCGAGTGAATTCCCTGCCACTTGCGGCCATGAACTGTTCGCAGCCGCGCATTCCAATTTCTTCAATCGTCTCGAGGCAGTCCGAAACAAAGGCCGGACAAATCACCAGCATCTTCTTTTTGCCTTCCTGCGCGAGCCGAGGCAGTTCGTAATCCGTGTAGGGTTTGAGCCACGGATCTCTGCCAAGGCGTGATTGGAATGACACCGAATATTTGGAGTCCGGCACGCCGGCGAGTTTTACGAAGGCCCGCGTGGTCGCGAAGCATTGTGCGCGATAACACAGCGCGTGGGCCGGGCTGGCAACCTCGCAGCAATTTTCAACCTGGAGACAGTGGCAGCCGGTAGGGTCGGACTTGCGCAAGTGCCGCTCCGGGATGCCGTGGTAGCTGAAGAGCAGGTGATCGTAATCCTGTTTGAAAAAGTCCGCCGCACTCGCCACCAGGGCCGCGATGTAATCCGGATGATCGAAATACGGCGGCTGCACAGTCACCTTCATGCCGGGGGCGAGTTGTGCGGCGACCTCTTGAACCCGCACCACGGCGGTCTCGTAGCTGGACATGGCGTAATGCGGAAACAGGGGAATTTGCAGGACGTCAGTCGCACCCTTGGCGGCCAGGCTTTTTACCGCGGACTCGATAGAGGGATTTTGATAACGCATCGCGAGATCGACAGGCACGCTGACCTTCTTTTGCAGTGCGGTCCGGACGTGTTTGCTGGTGACAACGAGCGGGGAGCCGTCCTTGGTCCAGATTTGTTCGTAAGCGTGACCGGATGCTTTGGGGCGATTGACGAGGATCAAGCCCACGACAAGACGCCGCAGCAACCATGGGGTGTCAATGACGCGGCCGTCCATCAGGAATTCGTTCAAATAGCGCCGGACGTCCGGAACGGACGGAGAATCGGGTGAGCCTAGATTGACCAGCAGTATGGCTTTGCTCATGCGGCGTCGAATTCCTTCTTAAGGTTGGTCATGATATTCATCCTGGTCTGTTGCCACGGTTCAATGGGAACAGATCGGAAGAAAGCTTATGATTAAGCAGCCTCCGTCGTCACGAAACTTTCAAGCTGCAAATTGTTTGGATTGCCAAATCCACCTCCATTTCGGTTGTTCTGAATAACAAAGCGCGCTTCGGCCATGATTTTGTGCAGGGAGTTCGAATATGGCAGGCGAATCAACTTGCCCTTGAACTCTAAACGTGAAAAATATGCTCCTGCTGGAACGAAGCGAACCAGGCTCCAGAATGGTTGTTGGATTTTCAAAAGGAAGGAAGGGTGGCTGAGTGGTTAAAGGCATCTGACTCGAAATCAGAAGTACGGGTAACCGTACCGTGGGTTCGAATCCCACCCCTTCCGCCACCCTTTTGTAATAGTCTTCTTCCGTCACCAATGGGGTTCACACGATTGCCTACTCGTACCTTGCCAATTCGCCGCTGGTGACCAATATTGTGTTCAAGCAAAGCAGCACCACTCGTATGACCACGAGCAAGAGCTACGATTACCTGAACCGCCTTCAGCAGATTTCATCTGCTGCGAGTGCATCCGGCGTGTCTCCGGTGACGTTCAATTACGCCTACAACGATGCCGGCCAGCGCACCAAGCGCACGGAAACAGACGCGTCCTATTGGGTATATCAATATGATTCCTTGGGTCAGGTAGTCTCCGGCAAGAAGTATTGGAATGATGGAACACCCGTGCCGGGTCAACAGTTTGAGTACGGGTTTGATGACATCGGCAACCGGACGAGTACCAAAGCGGGCGGTGATTCCGTTGGGTCTGCATTGCGCTCCGCCTCCTACTCAGCGAACACGTTGAATCAATACACCAGCCGGGATGTGCCAAACGCGTTTGATGTGCTCGGCGCAAGTCATGCAACGAACAGCGTGACGATCAATACATCACCGGCAGATTATCGGCGTGGCGAGTATTTCCAGGAGCTGGTGTCGGTGGTGAACAGTTCCACTTCAGTCTGGCAAAGGGTGGCGGTGACAAACACAGGCGGCAGTTGGTCCACGGGCAATGTGTTTGTAGCCAAGACAGCCGAAGCCTACACCTATGATGCAGACGGCAACCTGACGAGTGACGGGCGTTGGACTTACGCATGGGATGCCGAGAACCGGCTTATCAACATGACCAGCGGCAGCAGCACACCGACGGGATCCAAGTTCAAGATGGATTTTGCGTATGACTGGAAGGGACGGCGGATTGAGAAGCAGGTTTCGACGAACAACGGTTCGGGCTACTTTGCTCAATACACCAATCGCTTTGTGTATGACGGCTGGAACCTGCTTGCCGTACTGGCTCCGAATTCCCAACTCCAATCGTGCTTCATCTGGGGGCTTGATCTCAGCGGTTCGATGCAGGGCGCGGGTGGTGTGGGTGGACTGCTGGCAGTTAAGGATGCCACCAATGGAGTGCATTTCTGTGCCTACGATGGAAACGGAAACGTTGCTGCATTGTTGAATGCTGATGGCTCGGGGCTGACGGCTCAATACGAGTACGGCCCGTTTGGAGAGGTGTTGCGGTCAACGGGCACGATGGCGAGGACGAACCAGTTCCGGTTCTCGACGAAGTATCAGGACGATGAAAGCGACATGCTCTATTACGGATTCCGGAGTTACAATCCGAGCACGGGCCGGTGGTTGAGCAGGGATCCAGTTGAGCATGAATCTCCTTATGCCTTCTCTAAGAATAACCCTGCATGCAAAGCCGATATACTTGGGCTGGCCGCTATAGACACCGTGCATCTAATGATGGAGAAAGCAGTGATGAATACCTTTTCTGCGTCAGCTTGGACAACAGGGCTTCCGGAATTTCTAATGAGAGAGTGGAGGCTCGTATCGAGAATAAAGGCACAATATGGCACCCCCGGGAAAGGTAAGAATGCGTTGTGGCTTCCCGCCAGTGACACGATGGTTGTTGGCGGCGCGAAAGATAACCATAATCCCGTAACAATTGTCCATGAAATGACACATGCAGTACAAGACCTTGAACTCAATTATCCATTCAATAATGAACGTATGGAAGAGGGAGAAGCGTACGCAATTCAGGCGTACTACGAGCTGGGTGTGCGCCTCACGATAGACGAAGGAAAGTACCGTCGATCAGAATGTCGTGTTGACCGCATTAAAAGCTTATGGCAGACGTTTTGGAAGCAATTTGGTGTAGTTCCTGGGGAATGGGGAATGGTTTCATGGAGTGAAGGTGGTGAACCACTTCAATTTAGCGATTTACGTGCAGCAAATGAACGGTTCAAAGTAAGACTTAGTTGTTCTAAACTTGCGGATGAGGTCAATACAATACTAGGGAGACGCTGAATAAAGCGAAGTTTTCAAATTTCAGTTTGTGCTGATGGCTTATGATCCTCAAGCGGCCTGGAAAATACTTCTGGCAGCTTGGGTTCGCGGGTCGGTTCTGGTTTGGTGGCGG
>JABFSR010000200.1 GCA_013140495.1 Verrucomicrobiota bacterium | reverse complement strand
GCACCAATATTGGCCTCTACTTCTGCTCGCTCTCGCGGGGCTGACGGTCGGGTTGCGTCGGTATGTGCGTTCGCCACAAGGTGCGGAATTCTGGGACAAATCCAAGTTGCGCCTGCCCGTGATGGGTTCGGTTTTTCGCGCCGCGGCTTTGAGCCGATTCGCGCGGACGCTTGGCACGTTGGTTCACAGCGGCGTTTCGTTGTTGCCGGCCTTGAAGATCGTCGAGCAGACGATTGGAAATCTGGTTCTCGGAAAAATGATCGCTCAAGTTGCGGAAGAAACTCGCGGCGGCGATTCCCTCGCTGCACCCCTCCGCAAACTGAATATTTTTCCCAAGACGGTGATCCAAATGATCAGCGTCGGAGAGGAAACCGGGAAGCTCGATGAAATGCTGCTCAAGGTTGCTGACATCGAAGAACGTCACATGCGCGCACGCACCAAAATCATGATTTCCCTGCTCGCGCCGGCATTGATCCTGGTTGTCGGCGCGTTGGTGGGATTCATGGTGATGGCTTTGTTGCTGCCTATCTTCAAAATGAGCCGGGCCATCCACTGAGAGAACTTAACCTCGCAAAACAATGCTATGAAAATGCAATTACTGAAGAAAACAAGCCGGGGATTCACAATCATTGAAATCATGGTGGTGGTGGTCATTATTGGCATCCTCGCCGCAGCCATCATCCCACAATTCATGGGCACGACCCATGATGCCAAGGTGAGCACAACCAAATCCAACATCGCTGAACTTGAAGCCGCACTGGAGCGGTTCTATATCCACATGGATCGTCATCCCACCACTGAAGAAGGGTTGAAAGTCCTGACAGAACCACCTGCAGGTGAGGAAAGCAAATGGCGCGGTCCTTACATAAAATTGCTCCGCCCGGATCCTTGGGGAAATCCATTCCAATATCGCATTCCGGGGACGCATCGGACCTCAGGATTTGATCTTTGGTCGAGGGGATCCGATGCCGCAGACGGCGGCCAGGGAGAAGCGGCTGACATTGGCAACTGGGGACCATGAATCTGACACCGCAAAATTCTTCGCGCAGGTCCGGCTTCACCTTGATGGAGTTGATGGTGGTGCTGGTGCTCATCGGCATCATGACGGCGATGATTATTCCCGAGATGAAGGGCACCTATGAGGAAGCATTGCTCCATTCGACTGGCCGGGAACTGGCCAACGCGTGTGGGATCGCCTACAGCCGCGCCGTCTCTGTCCAGCAGCCGCACCGAGTGCGACTGGACAAGATCACTCATCGCTATGCCATTGAAAGGCGGGTCCGCGAAACGCACGGAAACGGCTTCGTGCCGGTTCGGGATCTTCCTGGAGGCGAAGGAACGTTGGATGCGCGTATTTCAATTGAGTTCCGCAAACCGGGCGAGGATGTCTCCGTGCCGGCTAATTCAGACTCTCTCCGGTCTCCGCAAAGCGAGGCATCGTTGCACGATGGTGACGAGGGTATTCTCTTTTACCCGGACGGAACGGCGGATGCGCGGGAGATTCAGCTTCAAGACCGCGATGGATTTCGCCTGGCCATTCGCATCAATCCCACCACCGCACGCGTGCAAATCAAGGAGTTGGAGCGCCAATGATAAGTGTCCCTCTACGCAACGCGGGATTCTCCCTGGTGGAGGTCATGTGTGCCATCCTGATTCTGGGAATCGCGATGGTCGGCCTTACACTGGGAATCACCACCGCATTGAGTTCCAACAAGGAATCAGAACTGCAAACCACGGCGGTTCTGCTGGCTGCTGGTCAGATTGAGTTGCTTCAGGCCGACAAAATTCTCACGGACGGAGTTCAAGAAGGAGATTTCGGCGCGGGCCTTCCACTTTACCGCTGGAAGCAATCCATCAGCAGTACCGCAATCAGTGGTCTCCACGAGGTGGAAGTGACCGTGGAAAATGCAAAAACTGGTCGAGCAATCTACGAGTTGCGCACCATGCTGTTCGATCCTCCCAGCGAGTTGGCTTCCGTCAAGACTGACAATCAGAAAGATTCGACCAAATCCAGGAAGAGAAAGAGAGGCGGCCAATAAAGACGCAAACCTCCCATCTGGACCGTGCTGGCTTCACGTTGATCGAACTGGTCATCAGTGTGGCGCTCGCGTCCATAATCTTGGTCAGCGCCTATCTCTGTCTGAATTCCGCCATTGCGAGTCGAAAGTTGATCGAGCCCCGCGTAGATGTTCTCCAAAGCGCCCGCGTTGCCATGGCAATCCTGACGGCTGATCTTCGCTCGGCCTGTCCGCTCTCAAAGGATTTCCAGTTTCTTGGCATGACCCGAAAGTTGGAGGAAGTGGAAGCGGACAATCTGGACTTCGCGACCCGTAATTATGCGCCGCACCGCCCTGGTGAAGGCGATTATTGCCAGATCAGCATCTTTCTGGAAAAGGATCCGCGCTCCGACCAATACATCCTCTGGCGCAGACGGAATCCCACCATTGCGCCCGATCCGCTTTCCGGTGGAGTTCGCGAGGAGCTTGCGCGGGGACTGCGCGGGCTGCAATTCGAGTACTACGACGGTTTTGACTGGTATGACTCGTGGGGCGAGATTCAGAGTGGCGGTAAACCAAAAAGTTCCTTGCGCGATCAATCGAATCTTTACGGCATGCCGGAAGCCGTACGCATCACGCTCGCGTTTGACACCCAATCAGGTTCAAAGGCCGCGACACCGGCGGAACCAGCGAAGCGGGAGCCACCCCTTGTTTTTCGCACCGTTGTTCGACTCAATCTGGCGGCGAGCAGTTTGCCGGGTGGCCCGGGGAATGAGGAATCATCGGCTCCAAACATAATCGGCAGCGGGCCGGGGCGAGGCATGAACTAGAATGATGCGCACAAGAGCTTCCATTCTCGTCGCCCTGCTTTGGTGCCTGGCCCTGCTTTCGCTGGCGGTGATCGGCGTGCTGCACACCTCCCGCCTTGATCTGCTGGTGGTCAAGAATTACGGCGACTCCATTCAGGCGCATTATCTCGCGCTCGCCGGGGTGGAGAAGGCCAAGGCGCTTTTGTATCAAGAGGCGAAGAACCGCAGCCGCAGCCGGCAGAGCCATACGGGGGAACTCTACAACGCCCCGCAGGAATTTCGCGAGGTCGCGCTCGGGCGGGGACATTTTCAGGTAATCCGCCGTGGTCGTAACGATGAAGGCGGTGGAATCATTTACGGTGTGAGCGACGAAGAAGGCCGGCTCAACATCAACTCCGCCACGGCGGAGGAATTGACCAAGTTCATCGGCATGACGCCCGATGTCGTGGCGGCCATCATGGACTGGCGCGACGAGGATAACGCAGTGACGCCGGGCGGAGCGGAGGTGGAGTATTATTTGTCCCAGTCACCGCCGAGCCTTCCGCGAAATGCTTCTCTGCAAACCGTGCGTGAACTGCTGATGGTGCGTGGAGTTTCGCCGGAACTTTTATTTGGGCAGGATCAAGAGCAAAACGGACTGCTCGGTGCTGACAGAGATGGGGAGGGCGATTCACAACGCGGACAAGAAGGCGTTCTGGAGGATGCCGGCTGGTCCGCCCTATTGACGGTCAACTCTTCCGCCAGGAATCTGACCGCCGCTGGAGACAGCCGGGTCAACGTTCAAAAGGCGGATGAAAGTTCGCTCACTGGCATCAAGGGAATCACCCCGGAGATTGCGAAGGCGATAATCGCCTACCGCGCCCAAAATGAATTAAAGAGTCTGGCCGACCTCTTGGAAGTGACCGCGAGTCAAAACCAAAATCAATCCGGACCCGGCGGCAATCGCAATCCGCAGATTGACGCGCCCGGCTCTGCATCTGGTGGGCCAAAAGTGGTGAACGATATCTTGCTGATGGACATCGCAGACGATGTGACGGCGAGTGACAACCCCGACCTGCCGGGCGCCGTGAACATCAACTCCGCAAGCCTGGATGTTCTAGCCTGTCTTCCTGGGCTGAACCGGGACCTGGCGCAGGCAATCATTTCGCACCGGCAATCCTCCGGATTTTTTCCGAACATTGCGTGGTTGTTGAAAGTGCCGGGAGTTACACGGGACATTTTCAAACAACTCGCCCCACTGGTCACGGCCCGCTCGGAAACATTCCTCATCGTGAGCGAGGGGAAGGTGGATTCCACCGGAGCACGACGGCGCATCGAAGTCATTGTCAGCGTCGGGCAGTATGACATCGAAACCCTTTCCTACCGGGAGGATTTATGAACGGTTTTGATTTCATGAATTCTGTTCCGTGTTTTATTGAGATCAGCCAGGATTCCCTGCGGGTGCAGCACGGTGTGACGGGTAGGGAATTGTTGCTCGAACGGCTGTCCAACGGAAAACTGACGCCGGCTTGCAGGGAGCAAGTGATCACCGGCCTGAAGGCCTTACTGAAACGGCCGGCCTGGCAACCCCGACTGCGGGCATGGTGCGCGATCGGCGCACGCGGCGTCTTGTTGCGTCGCCTGACGATTCCGCCCGGAGGCAAAAATGAACTCCAACAGATGCTTCGCTTGCAGATCGAGAGTGAATTTCCCCTCCCTCCGGACGAGCTGGCCTGGGGGTATCTCCGACGCGACGAGATCGCACGCAGTGGAACCGACGGACGTCAGGAATTGAT
>JABFSR010000280.1 GCA_013140495.1 Verrucomicrobiota bacterium | reverse complement strand
AACGGGGTGATCACGTGGACGCCGGGAGAGGCGCAGGGTCCTTCGACGAACACGATCACGACGGTGGTGAGCGACGGGGCGTTGAGCGCGACGAACAGCTTTGAAGTGGTGGTGACGGAGGTGAACGAGGCGCCGGTTGCAACAAATGACATTTACGCGGTCAGCAACTCGACTCTCACCGTTGTTGCGCCTGGCGTGCTGGCCAACGACAGCGATTCGGACCTACCTACAAACACCTTGACCGCAGTGCTCGTGAGCGGGCCGGCAAATGGTACGTTGACGCTGAGTAGCAATGGCGGATTTGTTTACACGCCGAATTTGAATTTCACCGGCCTGGACACGTTCACCTATCGTGCGAGTGATGGCCTGACAAATTCAGAAATTACGACGGTAAGCATGACTGTGTCGAATCGTCCGTTCATCATCACGTCGGTTACACTTAACAGTGGCATCGCGACTGTCACATGGAACTCGCAGACTGGTCTGACGTATCGCGTGCAGTACAAGGACAGCCTGGCAGCGGCCAATTGGAGTGATGCGACACCGGAGGTTACGGCAACCAACATTTCAACGAGTTTGACAAACTTTGTAGGCAACAATCCCCAGCGGTTTTATCGTGTGCAGATCGTTGAGCCAACACCGACCATCCTTTCATTGCAGTTGGTGGATGGGGCTGCGATCATCACATGGAGCTCCGTGACACCGAGGGACTATCGTCTCCAATACAAGACAAACCTGACGGACTTGTCATGGGTTGAAGTCTTACCTAGTATCACGGCCATCGGTCCGACGACAGCAACCACAAACGTTGTCGGCAGTGCTTCGCAAAGATTTTTCAGGGTGCGGCTGATGCCTTGAGCGTTGGCCTGGCTTCGGTAATAACCAGACTAGAATTCGTAGCGGGTGTGCGTCCGCAGGGATAAAACAAACATGCAGATAAACGCGATTGATTACTTTGAAAAGGGTGCGCTGTTGAGATGCAGGGACAAGGTCGCGGTGATTGACACCGCGGGGCAATACACGTTCGCGCAGTTGGAGCGTTTTGCCAAGAATCTGGCGGCGCTCCTTATCAAGCGCGGCGATTTTATTCGCAGACCGGTGCCGGTTTTTCTTCCCAAGAGCATGGGGAACATTGTCGCCAACGTGGGTATTCTATACAGCGGCAACGCCTACGCCAATCTTGACATCAAGTCTCCAGTGCAGCGCGTGAAGGGAATGCTCGACAATCTAGCCCCGAAAGTGATCGTTACGTCCGCCGCGCACATTGCTGCGCTCGCTGCGCTTGGATACGAACGGGAGAAACTTCTGTTTGTTGAGGATGCAATGGTGGATGAGACACTTTACGAAAACGCGGCGCTATTGAAGAGGTTGGATCGCCTGATTGACACGGATCCGTACTGTATCATCCATACGTCTGGCTCGACCGGGATTCCCAAGGGCGTCGGGCTGAATCACAGGAGTACGATTGATTTCATTGACTGGTCGTTCGACACACTGAACCTCAGCGGAAACGAGGTAATGGCGAGTCTGGCTCCGATTTATTTCGACGCTTATACGCTGGAGTTTTGGATGATGCTCTCGAAGGGTTCGACATGGGTTGTGGTGCCGGATGCGTGTGCAACATTTCCCGCAAAACTGGTCGAGTTCATAACCAAGAATCCGATCAACTTTATCTTTTGGGTGCCGACAATCATGGTCAACATCGCCAATCAGGATCTGCTAACGAATGCCGACCTGAGCCGGATCACGAAGGTGTTTTTCATCGGAGAAGTATTTCCGACCAAGCACCTCAACTACTGGCGGCGGCATTTGCCCCAGGCGACATTTGTCAATCTATACGGGCCGATTGAGATCGTTGTGGCCTGTACCTACTACATCGTGGATCGGGAGTTTTCAGATGATGAAAGGATTCCTGTCGGCTTTCCGATGCGCAACACGGAGATCATCATTCTCAACGATGAGAACAAGGCCGCAAAGCTCAACGAGCCTGGTGAGGTATGCGTGCGCGGAAGTTCGCTGGCGCTGGGCTACTGGAACAACCACGAGCGTACCGGGAAGGGTTTCGTGCAAAACCCTCTCAACCCACATCACCCCGAAATGATTTACCGAACGGGTGATTCCGGCTTCTGGAACGAGCGAGGTGAAGTGATGTTGCTCGGCCGGAAAGATTTTCAAATAAAACATTTAGGTTATCGAATCGAGCTTGGGGAGATTGAGCATGCTGTTCTGCAAATTCCCGGTTTCAAAAATGCCTGTGTGGTCTATAACCATGAGAAAAAGGAAATTGTTCTGTTCTACGAGACTGAGAAAGAACAGACGGCGGGGTTCATTCGTGAAAAGCTCGGTCCCATCATCCCAAAATACATGATGCCCACCGTGTTCACATGGATGGAACAAATGCCGAGGAATCCAAACGGAAAAATAGATCGCGCCCAACTTGTGGCCCGGGTAAACGAATCCAAATGACACCTGTGCAGACAGTCAGCCAGGTGTTCGACGCCATCCAGCAGGCCAAGGCGGGTGCGCCTGATTTTTGCACCAACTTTTTTCCCGTACAACGGAAGGTGCAGGATTGGATCAGTCATGGTGAACTTTTTGCGGAGTTGCGGCATGACGCCATATTCTTCTATCGTCGTGACCGCGACTTCTGGCATCTCTATTATTGCGCGTCTTCAAAGACTGCGCTTCATCGGGAGATTCCAACCGTCGCTGAATTAAGGACCGAGCCAATCGTACTCGATCTTGTTGGCAAAGAGGGCGATGCTTCGGCTGCGATTGGAGACTGGGAATCCGCAGGGTTTCGTCGGTATTCGCGATTGTTTCGCATGTCACGTACATCGACCGATGCAAATGGAGATAAAACGGAATCTACAACGAAGATCGAGTTTGCTGTTGTTCCGGATGCCAAAGCCGTTCTCGAATTGCTTGAGCGTGCCTTTGATCGCTTTGGCGAACAGTTGCCGGTGCGATATGAAATTGAATCAGCGATACAAGCACAACAGGTGCTCGTTGCGCGGCATCAAGGCGACATAGCGGGCCTGCTGTTTTTCGAAACACAGGGATTCAGTTCGACTCTCCGGTTCTGGGCGGTGGCCACGGAGCATCGTGCGCTCAAGGTTGGATCAGCTCTGATGCGACACTATTTTGCAACTCAGAATGCTGTGAAGCGTTTCGTTCTCTGGGTTGCCGCAGACAACGTCAACGCCGTTCAAAAATACGGTCACTACGGCTACAAGCCCGATGGCTTGGTGGATTACGTGCTGGCAAATCAACTGGTCCGTTCATGAAATCAATAGCAGAAATACTCAAAGAAATCCGTCCGGAATTCGACTTCACGACGTCGCAGGACTTTATCTCCGACGGGATGCTGGATTCGTTCGACATCGTCACGCTGGTGTCGTCGCTGGACAAGAATTTTAGCGTCTCGATTCCTGGGACGGAGATTCTTCCGGAAAACTTCCAAAACATCCAGACCATCGAGGCGCTATTGCGCAAGAGCGGCGCCGCGACATGAATTTCATCTTCCACAACAAACGAGTATCCGGCATTTGCGTGGTGCTCCCTGCGAACGAACGTTCGTTTGTCGAGGAGATGAGGAACTATAACTTTCCCGAGTCGCGGTCGCTCAAGCTTAAGGAAGTCATGGGCTACAACAAGCGTCGCTTGGTGGAACCGGACGTATGCGTTTCAGACCTCGCCGTGTTCGGCCTGGGAAAAATGTTTGAACGTGGATGGATCACGAAGGATGACATTGATGCGTTGCTACTCGTAACACACACGCCGGATTACATCGCTCCACCGACGAGTAACATCATTCAAGGGAAGCTTGGATTGAAGCGTGACATGCTCTGCATGGACATCAGCCAGGCTTGTGCAGGGTTTGTCATCGGCTTGATGCAAGCGTTCATGTTGCTGGAACAGCCTAGCGTCAAAAAAGTTGTTCTCATCAACGCCGACGTTATGAGCCGCAAGGCGTCACCCAAAGACAGGAACATTTATCCGCTCATCGGAGACGCGGCGACGATCACAGTGATTGAGCGTTCGACCGAGCCAAATACAATTCATGCAGCATTGAAAATGGATGGATCGCAGGGTGAGGCTCTGATCATCCCTGCCGGCGGAATGCGGATGCCGTGTAGCGTGGAATCCGCTGCGCTTGAGGATGTGGGTGACAACAACCTGCGCGCGAAAGATCATCTAAAGATGGACGGCTCGGCGATTTTCAACTTTGTACAATTGGAAGTTCCGCCTTTGATCGAAGGATTGCTCGCGAGTGCGGGAAGTTCGGTGGAGCAAGTTGACTATTTTCTTTGCCACCAACCAAACCGTTTCATGCTGCAAAAGCTCGCAGAAAAGATGAAGATTCCTTATGCAAAGATGCCGAACAACGTGGTTGAGAACTTTGGTAATAGCAGCGGCGCGACAATACCCGTAGCGATTGCGTTGAATCTAAAGAACGAGGTGTTGAGTGGTCACAAGCAGGTCTGCCTTGCCGGATTTGGTGGTGGTCTGACATGGAGCGCCATGTTGATGCAGCTCGGTGGGCTGGGATTTTGTGAGATGATGGATACCCAAACAAGGAAAAAGCATGAACGAGTTTTTGCAAA
>JABFSR010000284.1 GCA_013140495.1 Verrucomicrobiota bacterium | reverse complement strand
GCTTGGGACCAACCCAGAAAATAGCAGCGTGTTGGTTCGTGGCGGTTTCGATCATGTGAATGCCAGCCTTGAGTTCAATCGCTGCGTCACCCAATTGAACTCCATCAAGTCTTGCCACAATGCTGGTGTTGGTGGATCGCCTTGTTACTTCCATGAAACTATTCCCATCAAACGTCCCCATCAGGTTGGAACCTTCCAGCGGCATCACGCGGTAACGCCCGGGATGTAGAACTTCAAACTGTCCTCCACCCGGAGGCAGCACCTTTCCAAGCACGCAAAAATCGTCCGCCAGCGAAACATAATGCTCATCAATGAATGCGCGATCCTCCTTGGACAACCAGTCCGTGCGATAGTTTTTCATCAGCACCGGCGCGGGAACTTTTGCCAGCATCTGCCGCACGGTCTTGTTCGTGTCAGCCATCTGCGCCTCAAAAGAAAGACTGTGCAGGAACGCTGCGTCGGAAACGGTCCGCCGCGTCGGCACGAGACCGGCGCCGTCGAACACTGGGTCTTTCTTCGGGTCTGTCAGACTTTCCGCCTGAGACATCAATTGCACCTGTCGCAAGTTCGGCCAGTCCATGTGTCGCCGCGTCGCCACGCCAAACGGCACAAGGTGGGTAAATAACAGCACCGCCACCGCTGCGGGAAAAAACTTTGCGCGCAACGCAGGTTCATCCGCGATGCTGATCGCGAATCGAAACGCCAGCAGAAACAAGAACGGAACAAAGTGCAGCAGGTTGTAGGGGAACGGGGTCGGATTCACAAACAGCAGCGCGAGCGTGCCGAGACTTAGCAACAACTCCGGCAACATGCCCTCCCAACTCAAAGCCGCCCTGCCCCGTTTTCGCCAGTCCATTAGCACCATCGCGCACGCCGCCGTCGCGAGGGCGAGCAGCAGCGGTGTCTGCGTGAGCAATCGGGGCAGTGTCGTCACCCACGGCCAGAAGCGTTCGGAACTCGCGGCCACCGATGATACGAAACTGATTCCTTCGCCCTGTTGCTCGCCGAACTTCGTCCCGGTGAGCGTGGAAAATATTACCTTCAGAGTCACGAAGGACAGCACCGCGCCACCGAGCCATGCGAGAACAAGCTTCCCTCGCGGCTGTTTGAATGAAGGTGGAGGAAACACCAGCACGGCGAGTGAAAGCGGAATCGTGTAGGCGAATGCCTTGTGCGCCACGAATTGCAACGTTACAGCCAGTGCGCCGATGAAAAAATAGGATTTAGCTCCCGCCGAATTCACACGAACCAGAGTCCACATCAGCAGGAGGCCGGTAAGCATCGGATTGTCGTGGCGGATTTCAAAGCCGTAATCCCACAGCGGTGCGAGTGTCGCCGCAAAGAACAACGCCAGCATTCCCCGATATGAAGCTAGCTTTTCCCCGGTGGCCGCCGCCAGCAGGACGAGATTCAGCCAGAATATCTCCGCCATGAAAAACCGCGCGGACACAAAGATGTCGGCGGACTTTTCGATTCCGCGAATCACCCAGGACAGCGGAAGTTGCAGGAGCGGTATCAGACCGGAATAGTTTTTTGCGCCGACGACGGCAATGTCGTGCGCGATGGAAATCTCCATGCACTCATCCACCTGGTAGATGCGGTTCGCCGCAAGATGAAACGAATACCAGACGAGTCCGGCCAGTGCCGTGATGAGGACAATGACAAGCGTGCGCTGCGCAAGCCGGGCCGGAGCCGGGCGGAGGCGGGTGCTCATCAGCCGGCGACCTTGATTTCGCCCTGGCGATGGCGGCGCAGCAGCTCGATGTCCGCATCCACCATCAGCTTTGTGAGGTCTGCAAATTTGGTCTTCGGCTCCCAGCCGAGCTTTTTCTTCGCCTTGCTGTAGTCGCCGATGAGCAGGTCCACTTCCGCCGGACGATGATAACGCTCATCAATCTCCACGTATTTCTTCCAGTCCAGCCCGACGTGATTGAACGCCACATCCAAAAACTCCCGCACCGAGTGCGTCTCGTTTGTGGCAATGACGTAATCGTCCGCCTCCGGTTGCTGAAGCATGAGCCACATCGCCTCGACGTATTCCTTGGCATAACCCCAGTCGCGTTTGGCGTCGAGATTGCCGAGATAGAGTTTGTTTTGCAGTCCGGCTTTGATGTGAGCGACGGCACGCGTGATCTTGCGCGTGACGAAAGTTTCGCCGCGCCTTGGCGATTCATGGTTGAACAGAATGCCGTTGCTCGCGTGCATCCCGTAGGACTCGCGGTAATTCACCGTGATGAAATAGGCGTACACTTTCGAGCAACCATAAGGACTCCGCGGATAAAATGGTGTCGTCTCCGTCTGCGGAATTTCCATCACCTTGCCGTACATTTCCGAGGAAGACGCCTGGTAGTAACGCGGCTTGATGCCCGTCTCACGGATCGCTTCCAACAATCGGGTCGCGCCGGTGGCGGTGATGTCCGTGGTGTATTCGGGCGCGTCGAAGCTCACGCGCACATGGCTTTGAGCGGCGAGATTATAGACCTCGTCGGGCTGCACCTTGGCCACGAGGCGGGCCAGTGCGCTCGCATCACTAAGATCACCGTAGTGCAGCGAGAGGCGGTTGCGCCCCGAATGCGGGTCCTCGTAGATGGGGTCAAGACGACCTGTGTTGAAGGTGCTTGCCCGACGGATGATACCGTGAACTTCGTAACCCTTCGCGAGAAGCAGTTCCGCCAGATACGATCCATCCTGACCCGTGATGCCTGTAATCAATGCGCGTTTTGCCATATTGCTTGCGCAAGATTCAGAAACCACACGCTTCAAAGCAAGCTTGGAAACCATGCCACCACCGAGGCACGCGCCGCGCCAGCCTGACTTCCATCACCGTCGCACGGTGGTCCGCTCGCGCATCCACGCCAGATCACGATTCCCGCTGGAGGCCTGGCCGTGCGCATGATAATCGTTCGCAAACGCCGTGACGGTTCGCGCGTCCGTCCAACGATGGTATTCAACATGGCCGTCGCCAAAGGAAACCACGGCACCACGATTGTGCGAACTACCTGGGAAATTGAAAAACAGATCCGTGTCCATCTTCACACCAAAGGCAGGTCCGCAGATACTCGACGGATGCACATCCATGAAAAGAAAAGTTCCCTGCGGCATCGCCGCCACCATCTGCGAATGTTTCGTGAAAACCCGGCAGAGCGGCCTGCGAAGACTGTCCAAAGGCGTCAGACGGTCATCCCACAGGTCGGCCCAACCGACATACGCATTCAAGGAATAGCTGCGCCGCTTCGGATAATCCACACCGTTCACGCGAACCACATCACGATCCGTCGGGCAGACATAGACCTTGATGTTCCTGATGTAATTGGCGAACTGCGCATAATTCGGACTCAGGATGTACTGGTCCGTCGTGTTCGCCGTGTTCGTATAATAAAAGGTGCCCTGCACCCACCGCTTCACATTCGGACTGGCGTCAATGTTGCCGCCGTTGAGCGGCACACGGTCAGAGCAATCGCTGACGTACAACATCCATGTTGTCGTCAATTGCTTTTGATTATTGATGCACTGAACACGTTTGGCCTGGGCTTTCGCGCGGGTCAACGCCGGCAGAAGCAATGACGCGAGGATGGCGATGATGGCAATGACCACCAGCAGTTCGATCAAAGTGAAGCCGCGACGTTTGGTTCTGTCTGTTGACATGCGCTTGGGAGGTTGCAAGGCAATCCAACCACAACTCAGGGCGCATAGCAAGCGGTGCGGCGACCATGCGATTTATCGCCTCAGGGCTTTCTCGTGGAGTGCTCCATCATCCAATACACGTCCTGATTTCCATTTGAAGTACCCGGCACAAATTTTCCAACCGGAGGCGTGGTACGAGGATCCTTCCATTTATGAATCTCAGAATGTCCATCCGCAAAAGAAAGTCCCCCCGACCCCGCATGATAGCTGGCAGGAAAATCAATCAGTGTCCATAAGTTTTGCGTGTCGGGCCACCCATTCATGCTCGTACACCATTCACCGTCGTTGATGCTGTCGCAGCGCTCGTCCAGAAAAACAATGGTCATGGCTGGCCCGGGATTCAAAACCTGGCTCAATTTTTTATACTTTTTATAGCCGAAGCAACCCGCAAAACCATCCGCATCGGAACCATTGAACCAACTGAGCATTGCGATGCTACGTACGAAAGGAGTTATGTCACCAATCGTGGGACCGCTGCTATTTCTGGCCTTGGCAGGATCACCGGGACAGCGCCAAATGGCGGCATTCTTTCCACAGTAATTCCAAAGTGGGCTCTTGACGATGGACTGGTTAATATCCCAGTTGTCGCGCGTACCGCCGTCAACGATGGGATTACCCGTCCAGCTCATATTGCCTTTCACCCAATCATCGGGGTACCCCCAGGCCGAAGGAACCTTGTCACCGTTGTCATCGGTGTAAAACCGCCACGCCAGCATCATCTGCCTGCCGTTGTTCATACAGGAGACCGCTTGAGCTTTGATCTTGGCCTTGCCAAGGGCCGGCAGGAGCATGGCGGCCAAAATCGCGATGATCGCAATCACCACCAACAATTCAATCAACGTGAACCCGGGGCGGCAGGTGGAGCGGCCAAACCTTGTCAGACATCCGCCGAAACGTCTTCCACATTTTGCGAAATTTGACTCGTATTTTTCGGTGGACTGCATGACATCATTTTGTCGCGATGTCTGTGACGTGTCAAGTTGGTGTCTGACTCAAAACAGGGCCGGCACATTGATATTTTGATCATAACGCGGCCAAAAACGACATTGGCCGGAACCGCGCAATCTTCTGGAAACTCCTGCAAACCGATCTAACCTCCGCACATGCTCTTGGCATTTCACAAACCCTACGGCGTGCTGTGTCAGTTCACACCGGACGGTTCGCCAAATCGTCCGCTCTCAGAGTTTGGTTTTCCTGGTGGCGTCTATTCCATCGGGAGACTTGACGTTGATTCCGAAGGCTTGCTGCTGCTAAGTGATGAAGCGGCATTGAACGAACGCCTTCTGCATCCGCGCCACGCGCACGAACGCGAGTATTGGGCGCAGGTGGAACGCATACCGACATCGGAGTCGTTTGAGACACTTTCACGCGGCGTGATGATTCAAGGTCGCGCCACCCTGCCCTGCCGCGCGTGGCTGCTCGATCCTCAACCCGAAGGAGTGTGCGTCACTCCGCCCGCACCGTCGGAGAGGGTTGGGGAAACATACAGCGCGCAGAGAATGACGCGGCCCGCCATACCGCCGCGCGACCCGCCGATCCGTTTCCGCAAATCCGTGCCCGATTGCTGGATCGGCCTTGAGCTGATTGAAGGCAAGAACCGTCAGGTGCGTCGCATGACTGCCGCCATCGGCCATCCAACGTTGCGATTGATCCGCGTGCGCATCGGCAGGTTTGAACTTGGCACACTCGCCCCCGGCAAATGGCGGCTGCTGGATGAACGTGAGAGGAAACTCGTTCTCGACACGGCGACTTGACCGGAAGTTTTCTTAAATCCCTCGATTTGCACGCCAGAGCAAAAACGCTCCGACTCCCTGGAACAAAAGATTCGGAACCCACAGGATCAGATGCGGGGCAAACTCGGGCCGCTTCGAGAGCGACAATCCAAGCACCACGAAACCGTAATAAATCAACACCAGCACCATCGCCACCGCAAAGCCAACGTTCGTCTCGCGCCGATGCATCCTGATGCCGAGCGGAATCCCGATCAGCGCAAATCCAAAACAAGCAAACGAAAACGAAATCTGCCTGTGCATGTGAACGCGCACTGGTGACGTAACATCGTAAAGCCGCCCGGACTTGGTTCGTTTCTGCACAGCCGACTCCACCTGCCCTGCGCGATTCGTCAGCGGCAGGCGCTGCGACATGAGCGTTTCCAGTTTTTTCAATTCGTCGCGGAGTTCTGAGAACCTCATGTCACTGACACGCACCTGCTCTCCCAGCTTTTTTGTACCCGGCAATGGAAATGGATCGGAGTGAATATCGCCATTGATGACAATGTGCCCATCATCACGCGTCTCGACACCTCTCGCACCAAAAAGGTGTACGGAAGCCGTGCCTGCAGATGTGTCCACCTCCCACGATCCACGTGGTGCCGTAGCGGTCCTGCTCCCATTCGTCCCTTTCGGAGCAAGATAGATGGTCACGTCTTCGAGTTCTCTTCCTCGACTCCTGCCGATGTAAATGACTGCACCCGGAAAATCCTTGATGAATGTTCCCTCGGGAAGTTGCGCAGTTGTAATCTCTGTCCCAAGTTTCACAAGCAGCCGCTTCAACGCATTGCGGGCTCGCGGCGCCAACTCCATGTTCACCAGGGCCGACGCGCCGCAAAGGAGCACGCTCAGAACGAGAATCGGCCACACCAGGGAAATCAAACTCACGCCACCCGCGCGCGCCGCCGTCAATTCTTGATCCGCGCTGAACCGCCCAAACACCAGCAGCGTGGCTGTCAACATCGCCATCGGCAGCGCGAACACCCACACGTAGGGAATGAGCAGGCCAATCGCCTGCGCAAAGGTGTTGAACGCAGCCTGACCGTTCATGAGCAGAGGCAGCACCTCGCGCAGGGTGTTGCCGAGCAGCAGCACGAACGTGAACACCACCATCGTCATCACAAGCGATGCGACAACCTGGCGGAGAAGATAGCGATGGAGCGTTTTCAATTGCCGGGCGGCAATCTGCTACTTCAACGCTCCTGAAACAATGAAAGAATCATGCTTGCGCCTGAGGATGTAACCCTGAAGATGTTCCCGAATGAACTCCCGGTCCCGTCATTGGCATGACGCAGGTGTGATCTGTGAAGATGGAGATGGACAAATCTCAATGGCTTTGCCCTGTAAAATCGTCGCGGCAAAAGACGTGGATTATTTCACCACTTCGCGTTGCACCCAGGCCGTGGCGTACTGGGTCAGCTCGGAAGCGTCCTTGAGGTTGAGCTTCCGTTTGATCTGTTCGCGATAATACTCGATCGTCTTCACGCTAAGATGAAGTTCGCCCGCGATCTCCTTCGTCTTTTTCCACTGGCCGATCATCTGGAAAACTTCAACTTCGCGGTCGCTTAAAGATTTTATGGGCGATTCGTCCGCAGTCGTCACCTGCCCGCGCACCTGCTGCTGGAGCATCTTGGAGGCAAGACCGTCACTGACATAGACGTTGCCACCCAGCACACGGCGGATGGCGGAGGGTATCTTGTCGAGAATCTCCTGCTTCATGAGGTAGCCAAGTGCGCCCGCGCGGAAAGCGATCTCTGCATAAATGGATTCGTCATGAACGCTGACGACGAGCACCGGCAGCCCTGGATACTGCGCCTTCAAGTTGCGGATCAACTCCAACCCGCTGCTGTCTTTAAGTGACAGATCACAAATCACCACATCCGGTTTGAGTTTGTTGACACAATCCAGCGCCCTGGCTGCGTCCTCGTGCTCGCCGCAAACCACCAGGTCACCCTGGCGATTGATCAATTGTGCGATGCCGAAGCGCACGACCGCGTGGTCGTCCACAATGAACACGCGTTTGCGCGTGTCCTTCACATCGGTCGGCAACGGGCCGGATGCCGCCTCTACCACATCGGTATTTTGGGAAGCAGAACGGGTTGATACGTTTTTCGCCGCTTCAGAACTTTTAGCGGCGGCGTTTGGATTGGATTCACGACGAGATGCCACAGCGCCGGTGATGCAAGATGGACGCCAACATAAAAACATTTTGAAATCCAGCACACATTCAGAAGTGGGCATTCAACTCATGCCCAATGCCGGGACAGAGCGAGGCAGAAAACAGACAATGAAATAGGATCGCCTCACATTTGCATGACGATCGAATGATGATGATTACTCAACATTCTTTTCGTCCGCATCAGGATGTTCTCACACAGACGCTGGACCAAACACTTCTGTCTTACCTCTGTTTCATTTCGTCCAGACTCGCGAACAGTCCTTCCAGGCTGTTCAACGGCGATGATGACTTGGGATTCAACACCTCGCGAAGATATTGCACAGCGTCGGGAATGGTTTTCACCGAGCGTGGCAGCAAGGCGCCGCAGGCGTTGGCGTGTCCGCCGCCCTGAAGTTTCTCCGCCACCTTCAACGCCTCGCCGTTGCGACTGCGCAGGCTGGCGATGATGTTGCCGTTTGGTTTGCGAAACATGGTGACGAGCACGGGATAGCGCGTCACTTGTTGCTCGAGGAGTTGATGAACAATGAGGTTATTATTGCCGATCACTGTATCCACGTAGCCGACAGTGGGTGAAATCTCCGAGACTTTACGCTTGCTCCAGTCAAAACCAAGGGGGTCTTCGATGCGGCGCTTCACCGCCATGACTTCGAGCAGCGGATGATCAAGAAGCCTTTCCAGCTCGCCGCCGAGCAGGGCGTGCAAATCCCAGAAGCCATAAATCTTCACCAGATTTGCGTAGTCACACGCGATGACGAAATCAGGATCATCCTCAAGAAACAAATCCGCCACGTTGCTCAGATGCACCAGACGATCCAGCGCAGGCGAGGAGATTCCGTTCTCACGGCAAAGTTCGTAACACAACAGCCCGGCAGATTTGTTCAGGTCATGAATCAGGTGTGCGCTCTTGGCAGCGACTTCTGTAACGTGATGATCAATGACGAGCCAGTTTGGGCGGTCCAGCCGCTGTTCAAACGTTAGATCAGTGACCCATCCAGATTTTTCACGAATGTCGCGCGAACGCCATGCGTGATAATGATAGGCCTCAAGCGGAATCTCTCCGCTGAAAAGCTTTTTTGCCAGCCGGCGCAGCAATACGCCCGCGAGCAACCCGTCAAGGTCGCTCTCGTGTGTGATAATGACTTCGGGTCGTGGCAGTGAACTCATTCAGCGCAGCCTACGGCAGCGCGACGTTACAGGCGAGCGTAGAGTTTCACTCGTAATTTCTTTCAGCGTTGCCCGGTGTCGCGCCGATCACTACGATTCGCAGGAATATGGCCGAGACAAACAATCCAACAAACTCCACACGCGCAGATGGTCGCCAACCGGATCAACTCCGACCGCTCCGTTTTCAAAATCACATTGCGCCACATGCCACGGGCTCCACGTTGATTGAGTGGGGCGACACGCGCGTTATATGCGGCGTGACCGTCGAGGAAAATGTTCCTCGCTGGATGAAGGAACAGGGCGTGACCGGCGGGTGGATCACAGCGGAGTATTCCATGCTCCCCTACTCCACCCTGCAACGCAAAGCCCGCGACATCACAAAGGGGAAAATTGACGGCCGCTCGCAGGAAATTCAAAGGCTCATCGGTCGCGCCATGCGCGCCACGCTCGATCTCGACAAACTTGGCTCGCGAACGATCTGCGTGGATTGCGATGTGTTACAGGCAGACGGCGGTACACGGACGGCGGCCATCACTGGCGCGTATGTTGCACTTGTCATCGCCATTCGCCGCCTCATCGCCAGCGGCAAGTTGAAGGAGAACCCGATCTTGCACGCCGTCGCTGCCGTAAGCATTGGCATCATCAACGGGAGCGCGTTGCTCGACTTGTGTTACACCGAGGATGTTGCGGCCACGGTGGATTTCAATCTCGTCATGAACTCGGCCGGCGAATTCATCGAACTACAAGGCACAGGCGAGGAAGCCACATTCACTGAATCGCAACTGGCAGAGTTGATAAAAGCGGGAAAAGCCGGCGTGCGACAACTCCTCGAAGCGCAGGAGAAAGCGCTCGCCGCGGCGTGATGTCTTTCAGTTTTTCAGCGTTTCAGATTTCCGCGTTTCAGATTCTTTCAAAATGACCACCACTCTTCACCTTGTCCGTCACGCTGAAGTCGAAGCAAGCTACCAGGGTGTTTTCGGCGGTCGTATTGACATGAACCTCTCGCCACGTGGGAACGAACAAGCCGTGGCACTCGCGGGATTTCTTCGTCACAAAAGCTTCGACGCGATTTACGCCAGCCCGATGAAGCGCGTCCAGCAAACCCTCGCCCCGCTGCTTCAATACGCCGCACCACGCCCTGTCGTCCTGCCGCAACTTTACGAGGTTGATTTCGGCAACTGGACCGGGATGACGTTCGATGAAGTGAAACAGAAATTCGGGCACCTCGCCAACGAGTGGTTGAAACTGCTGGATCAAGGGGGAATTCCAAATGCCGAAAACGTCCATTCTTACCGTGCAAGAATTGACTCATGCCTGCAGGAAATTCTCCGCCGCACGAGTGGGCAGACGTCGGCAGTGTTTTGTCACGGCGGAGTCATCCGCATGTTGCTCTCGCTGCTCCTGAATCTTCCGTTTGCCGAAATGGACCGGTTCGAAATCGAATACGCAAGCGTCACCACAGTCGTTATCAAACCGGAGCGCACGAGAATTGAACTGTTGAACTTCACGCCCTGGCGCGATATTCCACAATGAATGGCCGGACTGGGAAATGAAACGCCAAACCATCTGGAAGACATCTGTCTCCGCCACGACTGAATCCGAGGATGCAGTCACGGAATTGCTTGCGGCACTGGTTGCACCCGGTCCTTCCACCTACACCGACGCCGATACCGGGGTCATCACAGTTTCTGCCTACTCGACAAAGCCTCCAAAAAACATCGTAGCTACCAAATCTGCGCTGCGCCGCGCGTTGGGTGAATTAGAATCATCCGGCGTTGATACCGGACCTGCACGCATCAGCATCATCAAGCTGCCCGCCGAAAACTGGGCGGACTCTTGGAAACGGCACTTTCCACCGCTCGAAATCGGCAACGCACTCTTGGTAAAACCAAGCTGGTCCAGACGCAAACCGCGCAAAGGCCAGGCGGTTGTCGTATTGGATCCCGGCCTGAGCTTTGGCACCGGCCAACATCCGACGACGAGTTTTTGTTTGAGGGAGATAGTTCGTGCATCCCGGGAAGAACCGCCCTCATTTCTGGATATGGGTACAGGATCGGGAATCCTTGCCATCGCTGCTGCCAAACTTGGTTACGCACCGGTTCACGCTTTCGATTTTGATCCACAGTGCGTACGCGTCGCCAATGCAAACGCACGAGCCAACCGCGTTCAAAACAAAATCCGAATCTCACACGCCGATCTTACCAAGCTCCCACGCCGGAGTGCCAAGCGATACGATGTCGTGTGCGCAAACCTGCTTTCAAACCTGTTGATCTCCGAACGCGACAGGATTCTCGCCCGCGTAAAGCCCGGCGGCATTTTGGTCGTCGCTGGAATTTTGAATCGCGAGTTTAAGGAAGTGCAACACGCCTACGAATCCGCAGGCACGCACATGGTTGCGAGCCGCGTTGAAAAGGAATGGCGTTCAGGCGCGTTTCAAATTGAACGGTAGAGTCTGTTGCATTTGATTGACGCAGCCCATTGTGGTTTTGTAGATTTTTAGCGTAGCTTCCGGGCTCAGAAGAAAACTCAGTCAGAACTTTTTATGAAAACATCACTCCATGTCTTGGCAGCTTTGTGCTTGTCCACCGTCGTACAGACTGCGCACACCGCAGACGTTGACAATTATCTCGTCGCCAAAGGGCAGGAGTTCCGCCAGACCAACTCAGCCTCCCCTGTGCAGATTCCAGCCGAAGAACCGTTCAGGGCGTTTACTTCTGTCATGCCGACCGCGCCTGGCCTGATCACAAATGCCACCTTGCGTCTGCCAAGCGCGGTGGTTGTAAACCTGGAAACAAACGATGACGGTTCATTCGAAGCGGAAGCATCATTCACCAACAAATCGCAATTGGACGCCCAAGTAAAATCCGGCACTTATACGTTCAACATCTTTACTCTTAACAGCGGCACCAACAAACCAACATTGACACTCCCTGCCGATGCGTATCCGACAACGCCTCTGGTTCTAAACTGGCTGGATGCACAGGAAGTGGATCATCACCTGGACTTTTCCCTGCAATGGGCACCTTTTACGAACGGCACGGCGAATGACTTCATCGTTTTCAGCATCAGCAATACAAACGACGAAGATGTGGTGAGCACACCAGGAATTCTGGAAACCAATGCGCTCACAGGTACCAACACCTCAGCCGTCGTGGCGGCTGGCAACTTGCAAGCCAGCACGACATATCAGGGCCGGCTGCTGTTTGTAAAACGCACCTCGACCAACACGAATGGAATTCCCGGAGCGTTGGGCATCGCCGGATATTACAAGCAAACAATCTTCCCGCTCGTCACGCTGCCGGAAGACACAGGAGCTGGCCGCATTGAAATCGGCGCTCGAAACTTTTCGGTTTCTGAAGCGGATCCTGGCGAACTGCTCGTCCCCATTTATCGAAGCAGCGCCAGCCTGACCGGTGAAGTTTCTGTTACACTCACCATCGCAGACGGAACCGCCCAGCATGACCTCGACTTCGATGTCAACAATCTGGTATCGGTCATCACCTTCAGCAACGGCGTGGGTTACGCTGGAATCAGCGTGCGTTCGATAGATGATTTCCTTTTTGAAGGCAACGAGACCCTCACGTTCTCGCTTTCAAACCCGACAGGCGGCGCCACGCTTGGCAGTCGCAGCAACGCCATCGTCACGATCCTTGATAACGAAACCGCCGCAGCCGGACGCCTGCAATTCAGTCCCGTCATCTACAACGTCACCGAGGCAGGCAAGCAAGCCCTGCTGACTGTCACGCGAACCGGCGGCACTGTCGGAAACGCGAGCATCGCCTACGAAACCCATAACGGCTCGGCGATAGGCGGATTAGATTTCACCCCCACCAACGGTGTTCTGAATTTCGCCCCCGGCCAGGCCAGCCGCCAGATCATTGTCCCGATCATCAACGACACACTTGATGAGACGAACGAAAACTTTACCGTCAGCCTCAACACCACCACGGGCGGCGCTTATCTTGGCTCGAACCTCGTTGCCACAGTGACGATCACGGATGACGACACGGCGGGCACGGTCCAATTCAAGTCTGCGGCGTTCTCGACGAACGAATTCGCCCCTGCAGCCGTGGTTACAGTTGTGCGCAGCGGCGGCTTGGCCGGTAATGTGACGGTTTATTGCGACACGCAGAACGGAACGACCAACGGTGCAACCTCCGGCGTGGATTACTCAAGCACACAGGTCGTGGTCACGTTCAACTCCAATGAACTCACCAAGACGTTTTCCATTCCGCTCATCAATGATTTTGAGGTGGAGACCAACGAAACCATCTTTCTGCGAATGATTGATCCGACTGGCGGCGCAAGAATCGGTGCAATTTCAAATGCCATCGTCACGATCCTTGATGATGAATCCAACATCAGCTTTACAAACGTCGCCTACACTGCGACCGAAACCGGCCTCAAGGCCACCATCAACCTGGTTCGTAACGGCGCCCGGATCACATCAGTCGCGGTGAGTTACAGCACGGTGGACGGCACGGCGACCTCCACCAATGATTATCGCGGCACGAACAACAGCGTCGTGTTCTTCCCGCCGAACGTCGGGTTCAAAACGATCACCATCCCGATCGTCAACGACACCATCGTGGACAGCAACGAAACCTTCAGCGTGTTCCTGCATAGTCCGACCGGCGGCGTCACACTCGGCACCATCACCAACACCACGGTTACCATCAAGGAAGATGACGCCGGCGGAGTGATTTCGTTCACCGTCACAAATTTCTCGATTACAGAAGTCGGTCCGGCGGCGAAAATTCTGCTCGCGCGCACGGGCGGCAAGGCCGGTGCAGTCACGGTCAATCTTTCATCCGCCGACGGCACTGCCACCGCTGGACTCGATTACACCAGCATCAACACCAACGTCACGTTTAACGCCGGTGAACTCGCCAAAACGATTCTTGTTCCTGTCGCCAACGATTCACTCGACGAAACCAACGAGACGGTTCTGCTGGCCCTCAGCAATCCGACGGGCGGCGCAAGCATCGGTTCCAAGTCGAACGCCGTGCTGACGATTCTCGATGACGACGTGGGCGGCACCCTCAGCCTGAGTTCTGCAACCTATACAACGAACGAAAACGGAGGCGCGTTCATCGTTACTGTCAATCGCACCATCGGCAAGGCCAGCGCAGCCGGCGTGAGCTTCAGCACCTTCGATGGAACTGCGCTTGGCGGCGAGGACTATGGTGCGACCGACGGCATCCTCACTTTTGGTTCCAACGAAGTCAGCAAGGTCATCACCATCGGAATCACCAATGACACCGTGGCGGAAGGCAACGAGGCGTTCTCATTCCGCATCTTCAATCCCACAGGCGGCGCGATTCTGGGTGCAAACACCAACGCCACGTTGACCATTCGCGACGATGAATCCAGCGTCAGCTTCACCAATGCCAGCTACTCCGTCGGAGAGTCTGGCCCGGTCGTCAACGTGAACGTCGTCCGCGAGGGCGCGCTCATCACGCAGGTCGGTGTGGCATTCAGCACGGCGGATGGCGAAGCGACTTCGACCAATGATTATCGCGGCACGAACGGATTCATTGTCTTTCCGCCAAATGTTGGATTCAAGACCATCACCATTCCCATCGCGAACGATACGATTGTCGAGGGCAATGAGACATTCAGCATCTTCCTGCACAGTCCGACGGGCGGCGTGCAATTCGCGACGGGGCTGGGCCACTTCACCAACACCGTCGTCACCATCACAAACAACGACTCGGGTGGCATCATTAACTTCAAGGCCACTGCGTTCAGCACGAACGAAAGCAACAACGCCATCATCACCATCACCCGCACCAATGGCGTGGCCAGCGGTGTGAGCGTGACGTTCTCGGCGGAAGGCGGCTCGGCCTCGTCACCGTCGGATTACGCCGCAGGCTCGCAGACAGTCACCTTCGCTGCGAACCAGACGTCCACAAACGTCGTTGTCACCATCATCAACGACACGCTCGATGAAACGAACGAAACGGTGAACCTGTTTCTGGGCAATGTTCAGGGCGGTGGAACGCTGGGCGTTGTGTCCAACGCCGTGCTCACCATCCTCGACAACGACTCTGGCGGCACGATCCAGTTCAGTTCGTTGAGCTACGCTACCAACGAAGGCGCAGGAATCATCCTCGCAACCGTCATCCGCACAAATGGGCTGGCGAGTGGTGTGACGGTTGATTTCCTTACACAAAACGGCACGGCGTCGGCGGAGTCGGATTACACAAACACCACCGGCACGCTCACGTTCAACGCCGGAGAAACGAACAAGACGGTCACCGTCGGCATCATTGACGACATTCTGCCCGACGGGAACAAGAACTTCAGCCTGTCGCTCACCAATCCCACGGGCGGTGCCGTACTCGGTGTGCGTTCCAACGCCACGATGAACATTACCGACGACGAAAACAGCGTCGTAATCGAGAGTGCGAGTTACACAACAAATGAAGCGGCAGGCGCAATTGCCATCAAGGTCGTCCGCTCCGGGGTGCTGACTTCAGCGGTTTCGGTCCAGTTCAGCACGGCGAACGATTCCGCTGTTTCGCCCGGCGACTACATCGGAACAAATCGCACGCTGAACTTCCCCGCCGGCTCAGGCTTGCAGACCGTGATCATCCCGATTGTGAACGACACGATCGACGAGAGCGATGAGACGTTTACTGTCGCGTTGTCCAATCCACAAAACGGCGTCCAGATTGGTTCGACTTCAAATGCAGTTGTCACCATCACGGATAATGACACGGCAGGCAGCATACAATTCAGCGGGACATCCTACAACGTCACCGAAGCCACGAACAACGCGGCCATTCGCATCACGCGCACTGGTGGCCTGGCGAGCGGAGTGACGGTTCAGTTCAAGACAACGACCGGCACCGCCACGCCTGTTGCTGATTACACCGCCGCCACAAACACGGTCACATTTAACGCTGGTGAATCGAACAAGATCGTCCTCGTACCCATCGTCGCCGACGGAGTGACAGAATCGAATGAGACCGTGAACGTCGTTCTCTCATTGCCCACCGGCAGCGCGACGCTTGGAGCACCGGCTGAAGCAGTGCTCACCATCTCCGATGCACCCGATGTGGATGCCGTACCATTGGCTGGATCGCCCTTCTTCAACGCCACAATCACAGGCACCAATCTCACGTTCAATCGGACGCTCAACATCACGACATGGGGCGGAACCAGCAGCGGTCTGAACACATCCATGTTCACGAACGCTCCGGCCTCGAACATCGTGACCATGGTGGCACAGAAGAGCGCCAACTCCCTTGTGAACGGGACGCAGTTGAAGGTCGTGAGGGACAACATCACATTCAATGTGTTTCAGATCCTCGGACTTGGCCCGAGACCGTTCGGTACTCCTCCGCTAGGCACGGTCATCTATCAGTTTGAGGATACCATCAACGGTGTCGGCACTTTATATGTGGCTCAGTGGGAAAGCGGGCTGGTGAAGATTGATGGCATGTCATTCAACGGCAACGGTGATCTGACCGGTGTTTCCGGACGAATGGACATCATCGTAAAAGCCGATACGAATGAAAGATTTCGAATCGTCGGTAGTTTCCGAACAAAACCGTAACCGTTTAATTCTTCAAAGCGACCGGTTTGAAACGACCGGTCGCTTTCTTATTTGGGTAGCCACAAGGATTTCTCCCGGTCCGCAAAACTTTCCACCAAGACGCCCAGGATTTCCAAATAACTTGAAATTCGGGTACTGAGAAATGATCTGCCAGGACAACGAAACGCTACTCGCCATCCGCCTCTCGCCACGATCCTACCTCAACCGCCAGGTGATGCGGGCCTTGTTCAAATCGTAAGGCGACATCTCCATCTTGACGCGGTCGCCGGTGGTCAGGCGGACGAATCGTTTGCGCATCTTGCCGCAGATGGTGGCAAGCACGAGATGCTTGTTGTCCAGCTCCACCCGGAACATGGTTCCCGGCAGGACGCTGTGGATGTTTCCTTCCACTTCGATGTGCTCTTCTTTCATTCAGTTCGTTAAGCTGAGTTTAATACGCCAGGGACGGAAAAAAGCGGGACCGGGTTTCCCCGGCCCCGCCTGAAATCAATTCCAATCAGTAACGGCGATCACGACCGCCGCCGCGCTCTCCGCCACCGCCACCGCCGCCGAATTCACGACGCGGGCCGCGACCACCGCCGCCACCGCCACCGGGAGGACGATCTTCACGCGGACGGGCGATGTTGACCGTCAAGGCGCGACCATCAAGCTGCTGGCCGTTCAAGGCGTCAATCGCCTTCTGGGCTTCTTCGGGACTGCTCATGGTGACGAAACCAAATCCACGGGGACTACCGCTCATACGATCCATCATCAGGTTTGTTTCGACAACTGTGCCGTGCGCCGCGAAGGCGTCCGACAAGTCGTTCTCGGTTGTGTTGAAGGAAAGATTTCCAACAAACAGTTTGTTGCTCATGTGATGTTTAACTGTCCTAGACTAACTCTGCTTTCTCCAGACTGTTCCCGATTGCCGGGTTTCAAATCATCACTGAACGTCGTTCACCTGAGGATTTTCCATGACGTGGAAGCTAAAAGGCATCTACAGACGGTAATAGCTTGACCTCGCCAGCGCAGAAAGCAAGGAATTTATCCTGAATATTCTTACTTCAGTTTTCCGTTTGCAAACCCGAGCCTGGCCTCCTTCTTTGGGTAGTGAAGCATCGGCGCGCTGACGTAATGCAGATTCGTTCCATTCCAGTCCACGTCCACAAACCGGCGCAACTCGGCCAGCACATCCCACCTCGGCAGATTGGTTCTTGTCGCATCCCACACCACGAGACATTCCGCGCCGGATGTCTCGACAGGACGAAGTGAAACCAGCGGATTAAACACGAACGCATCGGGAAAGCAGCGTTTCAAGTTGCCGCCGATAAAATTGTTCTGGGCGAAAATCAGCCGGGGGGTTCGTGCGCGCAGCGCGCCTTCAGTCAAAGCGCTGAAGGATACATTTTGTCGCTGTGGCTGGTGCGTTACCGTCGCGAAATGAATGCGCGCAGGAATCGCCAGCAATACACCCGTGCCGACCACAAACGCCAGGAAGATCATTGTTGCTACCCGTTTTCCATCCAAACGCGCGCGCATCTTCACGACGAGCAACAACGGCAACCAGATCAGGAGTGGCGAAAACCAGCGATCCTTGAATCCGGTTACTTTGAAAAACAGCACTCCCGCAAGCAGGATGCCCAACATCAGCACCAATGCCTTGGGGATCAGTCGCACGCTGTCCGGTTCAATGGACTCAATCGGCGGATTTAGCTTTCTGAAACAAACGATCCCGTACACGGCAAGGAGTGCCATTGAATAATAGACGATCGCGATGCCAAGATTTGACAAACCAGCTCCCGAGGCGACGAGATGTGTAGCATTTTCCAGCAACTCGAGTTTCGACGCAGTGGCAAGTGCCCGATCTCGATTGGCCAGTACCCAGATGATATGCGGCGAGATGGCCACCACGCACAATGACAGCGACAAAAGCCCGCCACGACTCACAAACACAACGCGCCACCTGCGTTCCATCAGCGCCGCCCCAATCAATCCTGTGAAGAAAACGATGTAGTTATACTTCGACAGCACGCCGCACCCGACGCACAGGCCCAGCGCGACAAACCATTTCAATGAGCGCCAGCGCAGCGATGTCCCGTTGGAGCCCGCGGCTGCTCCTGGTGATTCATCGCAAAGCTCTCTGAGTTGGAGGACCACATGAAACGTCGCCGCCGCAAACACAGTAACCAGCACGGAATGGGTCAAGTCGCGCTGCGATTCCCACACGATCTGCGGAATGAACAACAACGACACTGTCGCCACCATGAACAGCCAGTGATTTCGCGTGAGCAGCCGCGCATTCAGGTACGTCAGCGCGTAAAGACAGAACAAGAGAATATTCTTCAAGAGGCAGAGCGGC
>JABFSR010000154.1 GCA_013140495.1 Verrucomicrobiota bacterium | reverse complement strand
TGATCCACGATTCCTCCGCGCTCAGGGCAGGAGCATCCAGTGTCAGTGCCGTCAGTAAAAAGATGCTTGCTCGCCGCATAAAATCAGATTTCATCCGCCTCCAACCATCGGCGGATTACCTCATGTGAACCGTCGTGTTATCCGAAAACCAAATGATGTCATTCAACGAGTCGCCAGCGGCCATGCCCAAAGACAAAGAATTTCCAGTGACGGGCGGTTTGATTTTGGAACCCCTCCATTTGTGAATCTCCGAGTGTCCGTCCGCGAACGATATGCCACTGGCACCGCCTTGATAGCTGGCCGGAAAATCAACGATGGTTGCGCTGACCGCTCCTGGATCGGCCATGGTATTCGCAAAGGCCACATCGTTGACGCTGTCGGGATGCTCGTCAATCAGCACCCAGGTTTTGCCCGGATTTACGATCTGCTCAGATTTGCCGTAAACTCGGTAACCACTATTGGCGAATCCAAGTGAGGGCAGAAATCCACCGTCCTCGAAGACCTGTCTCATGGAGGTGTTGCGCACACGGCACGCGTGACGGGTTGTTGGTTCACATCCACGGAAGAACATTCAGGGCATTCGTGCCAAACTTAAAATCTACCGCTTCCGAGTGGCCGTCCGCGAAATTCACGTTGCCTTTCTTATTGTGCCGGATCGTTAGATTGTTGTTCCCTGAATAAAGCGTGATCGGAAATCCACCATTTAACTCCATTATACAACGACCATCATCCGCCGTTTTGAACCTCGCTGGAGGAAAATCATTGGGTCCGGTGACCTCCTCGACCAGCATGATTTTGCCTGACGGGTTGCGGCAAGTGCCCAGCTTGGTAGGCACAAATACTGTCCCACTATACTGCGAAGCCATCCACGTATTGATCGTATAGCTGTAAGGATAACTGGTTCGGCCGGGCAAATCCCGATCCATCGGGCAGCGGAAGAGCGACGCGGGATCCTTCAAGCCTAGCAGTTTCACCACCGAGCTTTCCGAAACCGGATGAGCGGGCTCATTGCGGTGATAAATCCAATCTTCCTCACGCCAGCCCTGGCTTCCCGACGCATAACCCGGCATGACGTCTGCGTAATCCCCAACATAAAGCATGAAGCCCAATCCCAGTTGCTTGAGGTTGCTCAAGCACCGGATCTGGTGGGCTTTGGCTTTGGCCTTGCCGAGCGCGGGCAACAGCATCGCCGCGAGGATGGCGATGATGGCGATGACCACCAGCAGTTCGATCAGCGTGAAAGCCCGCCGCATCACAAGCCGGGAACGAGTTGCATTTTGTTCCATGCAATATTGGTGTCCAGCGTGGTGTTCACCTGACGAACAGATGAGACCAAGCCGGTCGAAATGATTGTCTCTGGAGCCAGGTTAATCATGTGAACCGCCCGGAAGCGCAGGGATTCAGCACCCGCGCCTCCGGAGCTACGGGCCAAATCAAGGGTAAACTTTTTCAACCCGGTAATAAGCCGCATTGTCGGCTGTTGCACTGTTCGTGTAACTCGTCTGAAAACCTTCGGTGATATTGGTGGATATGGACGTCCATGAGGAGAGGTCTGTGGATTTGAGCACCACGTATTCGCAGACGTCCACCTTGGTCGATTCCCAAGTCAGGGTGACGTCGCCGGAAGCGGGGTCTCGCTGGAATGCGGTGATGTTAAAACCAGAATATGCCTTCAAATTGGAAACGGTGAAACTGCCCGGATCATAACCGAAGAAGTGCTCATTGGCTCCGGTGCCGAACAGACAAAAGCCAAAGATGTTGACATTGGTCCAGGGTGAAACATTGGGTAATCCACTATGGTCGTCACCAGCGCCTCCTGGAACCGGTGCGAAAGCGGCATGTTCGACTGCAGTGCCAGCGCTATTGTTCCAGACTGAATCCACCTGCAAGCCAGAGGGTGTTCGTTCAACGGAAAACCTGATGTGATGCACGGTAGTGGTGTCCACTCCCATTTTTACCCCGTTGGGGACGCCGCCACCGCCCACAGAGCTGCCGTTGAAATCGCAGAGACTGCCGAAACTGTAATTTGTTGGATTATTTGGATTCGATAGATCGGGAGGCATGTACAAAGAGTTGCCACTAATCGTATCAATCCAGTTCGTATCCTGCGTGATTGTCCCGTCATATCGGAAAGTCGAACTACTCGCGGTACCGATGCCCAAAAACTCACCCCATGAGTTATTACAATTGGTGTCGCCCATCGTGAAGCGGAATGAACCGTTGTTGCCTGGATCGGCCAGATTGTTGAATTTCACATCGAAGGAAAATGTGACGCGCTGACCATTGGTGGTAATCGGCTGCCCGGCAAAGAAAGTATAGACGCGCGGCAGATACTGGCTTTTGGACGGATACCCCGTATAAGCGGGATAATCCGGCCCAAGAGCAATTCCGTTACTGCCAACGGTGGCGGTGAACCCGCTCGAACTTTCTGCTGCGAGACTAAGCAGCCCGGCGGAAAAGCCTTGTTGTTCTTGCAGGTCATATTGACCCCAGGCGCTGGGCAGGGAGATCGGTTGAGCCTGCATGAGTGAGGGCAGGAGGGCCGCCAGCATCAGGCTGACAGCGAGGAGTGATGTGTATCGTTTCATGATTTTGGAGGTTTGGATTTATTGTGTTGCCAGCATGGGTCTCAATCTGGTCGTCAAACTATTACTATTGGCTGCTTCTTTAGCGCGCTTGTCCATGCCGCCCGCGAAGGCGATAATCTAAGCTGACGCGCTTTGGATTCACAAAGGCTAACACGAGTACACTGCACGCCAATACCTCAATTGAGGTATTGGTAGGGGGACAAAGAAAAAGCAAGCATGTCGCTGATTAATCCATACAATCGCTGATTAACCTGAGAATTCAGACCCAACAGGTGCAACCCCGATCCAGACCAGATAAAGCCTGACCGTTATGACCAACTCACCATCTGATTCCAACACCAGCCTCTCAGTCCAACGTCTCTGCGGCAAAATCACGGCCATTCACACTTAACACCTCGGGATGCCATACCCGTCCATTCACCCGGCGCAAGGCAATCTGCTTTTGGTTCAAATCCAAACCAGCCTCTAATTTGGTGGTTCCCGACTTCGCATTTACCTGCCAGATGCCTCCCTGCGTGGCTGCGTTAATCTTGATCCGCGCCGCGCGTTTCATGAACGCCTTGAACTCCGCTCCGCCTTCACATCGGGCGGCCAGCATGACCAGTCCGCATCGGACACTCGTCTCAACAAGCTTCCGCGACGGGCCGCGATAATGGCAAACTTGGAACCGTCCTGCACCTTCCTTGTTGCCATCAAATTGCAGGGACCACGTGGGCGTCTGCCCGTCGCAGCCGTCTGCCGCAAACAAACGCACCGCCACGGCGGCCTTGCCCTCGCGCAAGCCGATCACCACATCGGAGTCGGCGGTGAGATCGAATGACTTCGAGGTATCTACAACTTTTCCATTGAGCATCAACTGATCAACTGCCACAGGCAGGATGACGTTGCTCGCCAGATTTGTGAATTCACCAACCCGAATCGCTGGGGACAAATCCACCAGCGCGAGCAGAAATCCCTTTTCCTGCACCGTCGCTAGAAGGTGCGGAAGGTGATGTGGTTTGTTGTGTCCACCACGATCGGTTGATCGCACCATGCCAAACGGCGCATCCAGCGCATCCACAACATAACTCATCAAGGGAAGCGTTTTCTCTGAGGCTAACTCTACACATATCCGCCGATCCTGAGGACCATGATAAAAGCTGGCGCTGCCGATGGAAAAATCAGGTGTGATCCAAACATAACGATCCTGACCCATCGCAGAACCAAACCTCGAACGCACCACTCTCTCAGGCAGATTCGCCATCGCCAGGATTTCCGGCGCGGGGCGATAGCCATTCATACGCGCCACCGTCCAGGACCGCACGGAGTCGCTCAAAAAAGTGTTGGCAGGCGACTTCGAGCGCAGCCCTGCGAGGTAGTAGGTGAATTCAACATTCGCATCGCTGAATAGAAAACCCTGGTTGTAATTGCGACTTGCCGGACCGGTCATGGTTTGCCGAGCCGGGAAATAATTTGCCGCGAAGTCGGCCCAATAAAAATCCAGAACCGCCTTCAGTCTGGCCTTCAGCGCAGGATCGCTTGTGAGATTGTGCGCCAGTGCAAGGCTGTCGGCCTGAATCGGCGAGTAGGTTGGACTGTCGTATTCAGTCACACCATTCGTTCGCGTGAAGGCGAGCCATGACTCGAACTTGGCCCTGCCCTCGGCAACCGCCTCACCGTCACCAATCGCCTGCCCGAGCAAAAGCAGATTGACCAGCTTCATCAAGTAAATGTTTGAATACTTCAATGGCACATCGTGTCGTCGAATGGCTGCGATCGCGGCGCGGACATGCGGTTCCGCCTCCTGCTTGAAAGACCCGGATAGTTTCCCCCCATGTCGCAGCAAGATCACAGCAACCGGCTGCATCGTAAACTCAATGGCATTGGGGTCCTTGATTTCTGGACGGCCTTGCTGCCATGGCACGGTGCCATATCCCGGCGACGCCGTGTCCATGTCCTGCAAACCGAATGCGTGTCGAACCAGTTTCTCGGCGCGCTCCGAGGGTTGCCCAAGTTCGAGCCAGCCAAGTGCTGCGGCTGTCAATTGACGCACCGACGGCTGCGGGTTCGGATTGGCGAGTCCTTCTTCAACGGAACGACAACCCGCTTCAACCCGCGAACCGACCAAGGCCAGGCGCTCGGGTTCCTGGAGAACTGTCTCCCCACGCATATTGATCGCAGCCATTAGCAGCCACGTCACAATTGGGAGATTACGGCGAAATGGGTTCATGAAGTTCTCAATTCCATACCGGTTGGGTGCTTGGGCTGAATTCCTTTCCGACCGACAAAATGGTACATGCCGATCAATGAGAAACCCATGAGTGAGTGCCACACGGTATGCCCCTGATTGTTCATCTTAAACAAGATCACCACGTATCAATGCTTTGCTTTGAATCCGACGACATAAGTCTGACCTCTCTTCGTTTGAATGACTGAAGAACCGTCGGCATCAAGGGCAGCAGGCACAGGAGCGCCTTTGCGTGTCACAGCGGCAATAGCCTGGCCTTTGGGAGGCAGGATTTGCACAGGACCATCACTGGTTGCCTTCAAAGTCGCAGACGTCGCATGACCATCCTTCCAGCAAAGATCAACCTCAATTCCACCGCAGGCCCGCAATCCCCTGAATGAACCCGTCGGCCAGGCCGAAGGAAGCGCTGGAAGAAAATGAATCACGGGCGTCGCGTCTCCCGTGCTTTGCATCAACATTTCGGCAATCCCCGCGCAGCCACCAAAATTGCCATCAATCTGAAACGGAGGATGAAAGCAAAACAAGTTCTCTGCCGAGCCGCCGCCGCCTTGCATGTTCACAGCGGAGCTTTTGACCGGACGTAGCAGCATTTGCAAAAGCTTGTATGCGCGGTCGCCGTCTCCAAGTCTTGCCCAGAAGTTTATCTTCCACGCGAGCGACCAGCCGGTACCTTCGTCACCACGAACTTCGAGCAGTTTGCGCGTTGCTTGTGCGAGTTCAGGTGTTCGGGTCGGAGAAATCTCATCGTAAGGATGCAGACCGTACAAAGGTGAAACATGCCTGTGGTGCGGCTCGGGTTCCGGATACGGCTTGAGCCACTCCTGCAATCGCCCGTCCGGCCCGATTTGATTGGGCGCAATGCGGGCGCGCTTCTGTTCCAGTTCACGGCGCAGATCTTCGTCAATACCGAGAATCTCCGCCGCGCGTGTTGTGTTGCTGAACAGTTCGCGCAACAACTGCATGTCAATCGTCGGGCCCATGCAAACCTGGGCCGTGCGACCGTCGGGCAGCTTGAAGGAGTTCTCCGGCGAATTGGACGGCCCCGTCACCAGCCAATGGTGGTCAGGCTCTTCCCAGATGTTATCCAGATAAAACAACGCGCACTCCTTCATGATCGGATAAGCCCACGCTAGGAATTTACGATCGCGCGTGTAGGCATACTGCGTCCACAGATGCTCGCACAGCCATGCCGACCCGCTGGTGGTTGCGCCCCAGGACGCGTGTTCGCCGGGTGCGGTAAAGCCCCACGGATTGGTGATGACATGCGCGATCCATCCACGCGAATTGTAATACGCCTTCGCCGTTTTGCGGCCCGGCACGACGAGTGATGCGATGAGTTTGTTCATCGGCTCCTGCAGTTCCGAAAGATTACCGACCTGAGCAGGCCAGTAATTCATCTGCACGTTGATGTCCAGATGCCAGTCTCCATTCCACGGAGTCTGAATTTCCTCGGCCCAGATGCCCTGCAAATTCGCCGGCAGTCCGCCGGGCCGCGATGAACTGATGAGCAGATAGCGCCCGAAGTTGAAATACAATGCGGCCAGTTCCGGATCGCGGACACCTTTCGCGAAGCCAACCAATCGTTGCGCCATTGGCAATGCGGCATTCGGCGAAGGCGAGCCGTCATTCAGATTTAACGCCACCCGATCAAACCATTTCTCGTGATCGGATTTTTGGGCGGCGCGAAGTTTGGCAAAGGATTTCTTCGCCGCTTTATCAAGATCATTCAAGGTCGCACCGGCAGGGTCGGCGAGTTGACGCCCGGCAAAACCACGGAAGTCTGTGGCAGCGGCGAAAAGCAGAATCACTTCGTCGGCCCTTTCGACAACGAGTCGGTTCGCGTCCGCCTTCACAATGCCACCTTTCGCCAGCACACGGATTCGCCCGGCATAACTCACGCCCTTGCCGCCCCGACCGTCGTTCAGCGTCCCGGTCATTAGCAACTCGCGATCGTTCACTGCCACGGTCTGGAAGCGCTCCTTTCGATCCATGGAAATCGTGAACGACAACGACGACGCGTGATCCGCATTAAATCGTGAGACGAACACCTGATCCGGCGCGCTGATGAAATGCGCCCTCTCGAACTTCACACCGTTCGATTCATAGCGAACCGTGCCGACAGCGGAACGGAGATCAAGCGTTCGTGAATAATTGCTCATCGGCGTGTCACCAAATGTGAGTTTCAAATCACCGAGCGTCTGGTAGCAGCCAAACGGCACATTTGCCCCGCTGCCGTGACCCGACCCCGCGCCCTTGCATGTGAAGTTTTTCATCACAAGATCGGCGGCCTCGGGATTATTCCCCTCCGCGAGCAGGCGGCGTATCTCCGGCAGCGATTTGTAGGCTTCATCGCGATCGTTGTCGGCAGGCGATCCTGACCAAAGTGAGGATTCGTTGAGAACGATGCGCTCCTCTGTCACGCCGCCAAAAACCATCGCGCCGATACGTCCATTGCCAAGCGGTATGGATTGATGAAAAGTTTTTGCCGGTTCGGAGAACAAGAGGGTCGTTGAGGAGTCGGATGACGACGCGCCAACAGTGGCAAGCCACAAGACAGTGAAGCAGAGCGAGGCTCCGCCCTTGATGATAACTCCAGGAATGCGTTTCATTTTGATTCGTGGTTGTTCCGCAATTGCACCGGCCCAGCAGACCGGACCTTGGCTGGAAAAGATAGCCGAAAGCTGATGACTGAATTGATCCCACTCATTGGCAAATAAACTCCACGAATTCTACCGCACCCGGACCAACGGACACTTCGAGTTCGTTCGGATTTTCATGCGTCTTGTTGGAGCGTAATTCCGTCGCGTTCTTACAAGACAATTTGGTTTTCAAACGCACGCGCGCGATTGCGTTGGCATCAACCACCGCCGGCTGGTCCTTCTTCTTGATCACGCCCGCGTTGTTGATGAGTTCGATGATCCAGCCGCGCGAGGTCCGGTTGATTTGATACTGAATCGCGTCGCCGGAGATTTCGATGGGGAGACTTTCTTGAGCCAGTCGCAAGAGACGCGAATTCGAAATGGCAGTAGTCCGACCGGTGACGCTGTTGGTCCAGGATTCAAGAACTTCCACGTCGCCTTGCAGAGCCACGCGCTCGAACTCCGCACCCAGCGCCGTGCGATGTCGGACTGACATCAGCACGCGACTCCCGCGACGCAGTGACTTTTCCAGTTCACCAAGGAAGGCGGGATCAAACTCAATGTCGCCTGCCAACAGGATGACTGGATACGTGGGCAACACTTCCGGCGGCACGGCAGTGGTGAGTACGTCGAAAATTTCGCCGTAAGGCGTAGGACGCAGGTAACTGAGCTCTGGATTGCTGGGGAACGGGTTGGTGTGGATGTGATCGCTGCCGGGAAACAGTTGATGATCGAACAAATCGCGCAACTCGCGATCTCCCCCGGTAGGCTTGAGAATACCCCAGGGCTTGTCCATGTAGCCGTTGTAGCCCGCCAGATGATCGAGCACCACGGCCACCGGCGTGAATGGCACGCCACGTTCGTGCGTTTGCATGAATGCGAAAACCTCCGCTGCCTTGCGCCCGTGCGAGGTCAACGTCCACGGCGCTTCGGGCTTTTCAAAAAAGGTCGCGATGCTGTTTTCCGGGGTGACCATCGCGGCGCCGGCGAACCAGCCGTGCAGCCACATCCGTTCGTAAAAACTCAGCGAGTGCCCGGCATCCAATCCGCGTGCATCTCGACCTTCCATTCGCAACGGTCCGCCGCTGGTTACGGCTCCATGAAGCCACGGGCTGATCTGCACCGACCACGGCTTCTGCCAGGCTCGCGACGCGCCACGGGCAAACGCCAGCTTCGATTGCGTGAAGGCGATGTTCTCGCCAACTTCCAAACCGATGCAACGCGCGCCCCATTCGCCAGCGTAGGCTTCGTAGTGCGAATGACCGGTCACACTGATGACGCGCCCCAGCAGGTCACGGCTCTTGCTGGTGAAATAATCTTTGACCACTTCGTAACATTCCCGTTTGCTCGACGGTCGTTGATCGTAGCCGGCAAGTCCCGGTGGCTTCATCAGATGTTTGTAGGCATCGAAATCCTTGCCGAAGTTGTCGCGCCACCACGGCGGGTTGTGCGACAAGTTGTGAAAGTAGTAACCCCATTCGCCCAACTGCACGGCGGTGAACACTCCGGCGCGATCCATCGCCGCAAGGGCGGATTCATTTTCCCGCCCCATCGCGCCGCGTCCGCCTTTCACCTGCATGTCGCCACCCGGATAACAAATCACCGGCCATCCAACAGTGGCCATGTAATCAAAAATCGGCTGCGTGCTGAGAAGTGGCGTCGGCCCAGGATCGAAGCCGTTGCCGAGATGTTGCTCACGAAGGACCATGACGAGTTGGCGGATTTGATTCAGATCACCAGGCGCACCGTAAAGGGTGAACACGAAATCCTTTTGTCCGGGCAACAATCGCACTTGCTGCGCACCGCGGGCCAGAACTTCGAACTCGGGAAATGCGTCTGGCTGTGCCGATTGAGCGGACACCGCACTCAAAGCGACTGCGATAATATTCAGCAAAAGTATTTTCATTCTCATGTTCATTCTGGATCAGGGAAGCGACTTGATGCGGATATTGTGAAAGCAGACCGGTCCCGGTTGCTCATAGCCATTGAGATGCCCCAGCCAGCCAATCCGACCATGGGTGCGGCGCAAACCGGAGTGAGCCGAGCCGTCCAGACATTTGTGCTCAGGTTTCCGCGCCATTGATTTCATGGCGACGTTGGTTTTACCCCGAGACATTTGTTGGTTCCGATGTGCTGGCAGGGCGCAGAGCCATCTGCATTACAGTTTCCAGCCCTTTCGGTACGCGGGCTTGATGCAAGCATTTGCCGCATCGTTGTTCGTGAACCGCATAGCCTTGTCATTCCAGTTGAGCGTCTGGCCCGGAAACCGGATGGCAATAAGACCCAGCAAAGCCACCTGCGTGAGCGGACCACCGTAAGCGAAATTCGACCCGGCTTTACGGCCATTGATAATTGCATCCGCCCAATCCCAGGCGTGACCTTTGATGCGTGGTATTTTTTCCGCAGGCGCATTCTTTCCCGAATACTGTTCCATGAGATTTTCCGGAAGAATATGACACCCGCCGCCGCCGTGCGAGCCATGCACAATCATTCCCTTGTCGCCGAACAGAATCGCGCCTGTGCCTGGAATTTTTTCGTCCGCAGGAAAGTCCGTCGGCTTTGGAATCGGGTTGTTGCCGTCATGCCAGACTACCTTGACGGGTCCACGGGCCTTCTTCGCAGGGAACTCAAATGTAATCCGGGTAGCAGACGGATAGGTGAGGCCCTGCTTCGCGGGATCAGGATCATAGTCCGTCACCTCCGCTTTGATGCTCGTCGGCGCATCCAGATCCAGCGCCCAGTATGCGGGGTCCAGCACGTGACAGATCCAGTCGCCAATAACACCGCCACCAAAATGCATCCAGCCGCGCCAATTCCACGGCACCCAGAGCGGCGAGTAGGGACGATACTCAACAGGGCCAAGCCATAGATCGTAATCAAGCCCCTTTGGCACTTCATGCTTTTCCCCCACCTTGCCAAGGTTGGGAATCTGGCAGTACACGTTCTTGAACGCATCACAACTGGCATGAACGGTGTGAACCCGGCCAATGGCTCCGGCCCAGACCCACTCGCACAGGCGGCGGATGGTGTCGCTGGAATGTCCTTGATTGCCGAGTTGCGTGACGACCTTGTACTTGTTGGCAGCCGCCATGAGCTTGCGTACTTCCTGGACGGAGTGGGCCAGCGGTTTCTCGCAATAGACGTGTTTCCCCCGCCGCATCGCTTCCATGGCGATGATGGCGTGCGTGTGATCGGGCGTTCCGATGACCACGCCGTCAATCCCCTTGCCCATCTTGTCAAACATCACCCGATAGTCAGTGAATCGTTTCGCGTTTGGGTACTTTGCAAATTCCTTCGAGGCGTAGTTTTCATCCACGTCGCATAACGCAACAATGTTATGACCCAATCCCGCCACTTCTCCAACATCAGATCCGCCACGACTGCCAATGCCGATTCCGGCCACGTTGAGTTTGTCGTTCAGCGAACGGGTTCCCGCCAGGAGTCCGCCGGGAAGAATGTTGAACAGGGCAACGCCCATGCCGGCGGTGGCGATGAACTTTCTTCGATTGATAGGAGTAGGATTGGATTTATTCATGATGCAATGAGTTTGGTGGTTGTGTCTGGCGATGAATTTACCTGCCGCTGGCTGTGCCAGTCCAGCCCGGAGTCACAACTGTCGGCAATCAAATGACAGCAGGCTTGATCGCTTCTTGAGCAATACCTCATCGCTTGCGATCAGTCACCTGGGTGGCCGGTGACTTTTTTTCGGCCATGAACTTCAACACGGCCTCGGAGCGGGAACGCACATGGAGTTTTTCGTAGATGTGTTTGGTGTGAACCCTCACTGTGTGGTAGCTGATGTCCAGTTGGTCAGCAATCTCCTTGCTGACTTTTCCCTGCGAAAGCAGATCAAGGATTTCCTGTTCCCGGGCGGAAAGTGTCGCAGCGTCGCCGGCACTTGAAGCCGGTGACTGGAAGGTCATCACGATCTTGCGCGCAATCTCACTGGTCATCGGGGCACCTCCTGACTGAATGGTGGTGAGCGCCTCGAGAATCTCGCCGGGCGATGAACGTTTCAAAAGGTATCCGCAAGCCCCGGCCTTCAACGCGCTGAAGATGCTGGCCGTGTCCTCATAGACGGTGAGCATGATGACCTGAATGTCGGGTAGCTGCAGTTTCAGCCGCGCGGTGCATTCGATACCCGAAGCGCCGGGAAGATTGATGTCCATGAGAACCACGTCGGGCTTAAGCGCGGGAATCTGTTCGAGCGCCGCTTCCGCCGTGGCACAGGCGGCAACGCAACGGACACCGGGAGCGCGGCGCAACATGCGTTCCAGATTGCGGCGCATTGGCGCGCTGTCTTCAACTAATGCAACCGTGGTCATGGCATCCTGCCGGGCATCCGGCGCCAACCTTTGAACTTCCTGAGCATCCGTGTTCATGATTGATTACCAATCGAGTCGGAAATTCAATTCCGACTCGATGCTCACGGTGGGTTGGGCTGATATGTTTCACAATACCTCAATTGAGTTATGCAGACGTCGTCCGGCCGACATCCTTCAGCGGCACTTCAAAAGTCACAGTTGTCCCGTGCCCAAGGCTGCTGGTCAGTTCAAAACTTCCGCCGAGTTGATGCAACCGGCGCTGCATGTTTCCCAACCCATCCGAGCCGCTGCGCGCGCGCGGGGAGTCTTGATCCATGCCGCTACCGTTGTCGTTTACTGTTATTTTCAGTGCTCCGTCAGTAACAGCAATCGCAAGCCGCAGGTCCGTCGCTCCGGAATGTTGGACGACGTTGCTGAGCGCCTCCTTGAATGCGAGAAACAGACTGTGACGTTGCTCGGCATTCAACGGGGCTATTGGAAGATCACGGGCCACTTCCAGATGGCAACGCACAGAGGTCGCCTTCAGAAAATGCTGCGCAAACTGGCAGAAGTAAGTGGCCAGCGAGGATACGCTGTCGTGCTTGGGATTGACTGCCCACACAATTTCGTCGAGTGCCGTCACCATCTCCTTGGCGCGCGCGCCAATCTCACGAGTGTGCTCACGAACCTCATCTGAACCGAGCGACGGATCCTGCGCCAACTCACTGCCGAAGTTGATTTCTACGAGCCCCGCCCCCAGATCGTCATGCAAGTCCTGTGCAATCCGTGTCCTCTCGCGCTCCAATGCCCGCTGCTGTTGAAGTCGTTCCAGTTTGCTTCGGTACTTCCGCCGCACAGTCAACAATATGCCGCCCGCCAGCAACAAGGTCCCGCTTGAAGCAGCCACCACCGGAAACCAGGTTGTTTGCCAGAGGTACGGTTTCACGTTGAGTGCAACAGAGTCCTCCGTTTCACTCCAGATGCCATCGTGATTGCAGGCAATCATGCGGAAACGGTAATTGCCGGGCTGAACTTTGGTGTATCGAATGGAACGCGCAGTGCCATTTTCCTTCCACCCCCGGTCAAATCCCTCCAACTGATAACGGAACGTCACGTTCTCGGGCGCAGTGAGACTTAATCCCGTGAAATCAAATTTCAATTCCTCAACTCCTGGATCGATGTTCAGAGGCGAAGAAAGTGAACGCAAGTTGACCTGAACCACCTTGTTGGTGGAGTCCTCGCGGGGAATATCATAAGAAGCAACAGTCCGCCCGTTGACTGTCACGCGTTCTACAATGGCAGGTGGCGGCAACGGATTCTTTCGCAATACATCAGGCTCGATGATTGCCAGGCCGGTGAGCATGGGTATCAACAAACGACCGTCGCGGGTTTGCGCCGCGCTGGGACAAATCCCAAACGCAGCCTGTAAATTGGGTACGCCTTCCCCGCGTCCAAAAACGACAGACCGGAAATGCGAAGCGCGTCCATCGGCAACCGCCTCCAACTCTGAAAGCGCCAGTTGAAAAATTCCCCGATTGCCGGCAACCCACAGCCGTCCGCGATCATCGGGAAGAATTTGCGAAACAAATTCGTCCCACAGCCCGTGGCTGTCGTGGAACTGAAAGAACCGTCCGTTCTTGAGGCGGCCCAAACCTTTTCCGGCAAAACCAAACCAAAGGCTTCCGTCACTGGTCAGTTGCATGCAGCGGATATGTTGCAACCCACCCATGACATTGATGGTCTCATTGATCAATGAATCGCCATGAATGCGAAGCAGCAGCCCATCCGAAGTCGTCCCCATCCACAGGTCACCAACCGAATCCTCGACCATGGTGCGTACATCGCTGGCTCCGGCGGGCAATGGAAAATGTTTCAGGCTGCCGTCCCGTGACTGAAAACGCGCCACGAAGGAATTGACACCGATCCAGAGATTGCCGTTTCTGCCCAGGTAAAGGGAGCGGATGAACTGATTCGTCAACTGCGAATTCAACGCCAATGGAGTTATGTCGCCATTCTGGTGACGGAATACTCCTTTGTCCCGCGTACCGATCAGAACACCACCATTGGCCTCGGCACCAACGCAGGAGGCCGCGCCACCATTCAAACTCGATTGATTGCTCACCAGACGCCAGACGCTGTTGCTGCCGTACGCCAAAGCCCCATTTTGTCCCGCCACCCAGAGATTGCCTCCGGAATCTTCACACACAGACTGGACGGCTGCGAATGGCAATCCGTTTGCCGGGCCAAGGAGCTGCACGGCTCGAGGACTCAGGCGGTTGAGACCGCCACCACGGGTACCCACCCAAAGGTTGCCCTCAAAGTCCTCAAGAATATTGATGATGTTGGGATGCGTCGTACCCACAGTTTGTATGCCTTGGGCATCCGAACGGAATAATCCTCCAGAAGAAGTGCCGATCCACAAGCCGCCCGTTTGATCTTCGTGCAATGCTGTTACGACCAACTCGGTAAGCGCGGGTTCTTGCTTGAGTTCCGCCACAGGCGTCAACTCGCCTGCAACTCGAAAGCGATACATCTTCAAGCCCGCACAAATCCAGATGCCACCTTCACGTGCTCTTGCAATGCGGGCTGATTGTTGCCCCAAGGTAAGCGATGTCACAAAGCGTTCGTCCTGGAAAATCCCCAGGCTGCCGGCTTGCGAAAACCAGAGCCGGCCTTGGGTATCGGTTACAAGCCAGCACATGCCCTTCCCCACCAAGCCATCGGCCGTTCCGTAGGCTTGTACTTTTCCATCATGAATTCGAAAAACAGAGCCTGTGCTGTCGCTGATCCAAATGTTTCCCTGTGAATCCTCTGCCATTGCGCGGGCTGGAGCGCCAGAAGAAGCCTCAGTCAAAATGAAAGTCTGCGTGACCCTGCCGGACTCAATGCAGACTACCGCACCGCCATCCTTGACCAGCCATATCCGTCCGCGCCGATCCAAAATCATCGCGCGAATCTGATCCACAGGCGAGCCGGCGGGAGTCGCCGGCAGGAATTCCTGAAAGCGAAGGCCATCAAAACGCGAGAGCGAACGATGAGTGGCCACCCACAAGTACCCGTCTGGTGATTGCTCCAAGCCAACGATGGTATGTTCAGACAAGCCGTCTTCTGTTTGCCAGGCTCGTGCGAACCACGCCGAATTGGTGGTCGCCCCGAGCATGGGCGCGAAGACCATGAGAACCAAGCTGGCAAGCCACCAGGCTGTGCGACGGAAAATCATCGGCTTGATCACACGTGCAAGTTAATGCCTCGGAGTGTCCCCGCAAGCCGCAATCCAACCCAATCCAATTACTGTGGAAAACTGGCTGGCAATTCATCGCGATCATTGTCACTTCCCCGTCTTCACATTGCTCAAGCAACGATCCGCGAACGCCAGGTACTGTTCCCAGTCGTAATCGGTCAACGCATGCTGACCTTGACGATAGTGATAGCTGATTGTCCCGCCAACCGGCTGATCCGGCGCGGGCATTGTGTTGACGCCCAATCCACCGACGTTGAGCAAACGGTAAACCGGCTCTGCGTTCAAGGCCGCGAGAAACTCTCCGCGCGGGTCAGCCCAGCCATCATCCACGGCGCTCGCCACATAGACCGGGCGGGGCGCGATTAGAGAAATCAACTCATGCTGATCCACAGGCAGGAGTTCTTCATGCCCACCGTACTTTGAAAAGTTGCCACAAAACCAATGTGGAAATGCCCGCGTGATAATAGCAACAGTTTCGCCGAAATCACGCTTGCTCAAGGCTGCGCCACCACAGCCAGAGTTGTTTGAAACCACAGCGGCAAACCGTTCGTCATTCGCCGCAGCCCACAGAGCGGTCTTGCCCATTCGCGAATGCCCGATGGCGATCACCCGCCGCGCATCCACATCAGTTGTCGTTTCAAAATAGTCCATCGCACGGCTGAGTCCCCAGGCCCAAATGCCAATCACACCGGTTTCCTCAGCACCCGGCGATCCCGGTTGCGTCCGGCCGTACAGTCGGGCCACACCCCGCCAATAGTTCGTGCCCGAATCCGGCGCGAGCGATTCAACATTCAACGATGCCACGCCATATCCTCGGGACAGGATGCGATCCAACGCCGCGCGGCCTGCCCGCGCATTGTCTTCGTCCGTCTGTTTAGGCGCGCCCGGCAATTGCCTCGCCCGGGCTGGTTGCGGATACGAATGTGATGTGTCGAAAACATGAATGCCGACGAACACCGGAACAGGGCCAGTGCGGTGATTCGGAAGAATGAGGGTAAACTTCAAAGCTGTTCCGTTTGTGGCGACCGTAATGTCCATCTCCACGTCACGCCGGGTGGCTCGCCCATCCAACAACGTGCGATCTTCAGCGACCACGCGAAAACTTTGTGTTGCAGGACGGGGTAACAGTTTGCCGTAAACTTGAGTTTCAAACAGACGCAGAATCTCGGGTCGTCGAAGAGAACGCCAGATGGCGGCGTTCGTCACGCTCTGGCCATCCTCCATTCGCAACACATTGGGCAACGGAAGCGCTCCGACTTTGGCTTCATCGTAATTTACGGCCGCAGCGAACAAATCATTCAACAAGCCGGCGATGGTCAAAGCGCCAAGTAGTGCAAGGGTTCTGCGTTGTTGTGGTCGCTTCATGACACGTTTGATGCCGGCAAGTTTGAAAATCATTCACTGATTAAAACCATTCCAACTCAACTTCCGATCCAGGCGAACATAAAATTCCGGTTGCCTGCCGGACCCGCACACTTCCAAACGATGGCCAACTTCTGTGGTTGTGGGAAATTTCAAATTCGAAAAACAGATGGCAGGCGGAATTAAGGGGCGGTCTTTTTTGGCGCGAAGGCTTCAACACGACGCTGGCCCTCGCTGATTTGCTCACGGGTCATCTTTTGTTTCAATTCAGAGAGAGGTTGGACTGCATCCGGAAGTCCCTTCGCCACTGCCAGACTGAGCCATTGGTAGGCATCAATTACGTTGGGTGCCACCCCGATACCTTTGGAATAGCGCATGCCGAGATTATACTGCGCAAGATCATCACCTTGATCAGCCGCTTTGCGGTACCATTTTGTGGCTTCGGTCTGGCTTGGTGGAACGCCCTGCCCGAGCACATAACAAACCGCCAGATTGTATTGTGCAGGGGCGTAACCTTGTTCCGCCGCCTTCTGGTACCATTTGGCCGCTTCCCCATTATCTTGCGGCACACCCCGACCCGCTTCGTAAAGTTCGGCCAGCGCAACTTGTCCCGGAGCAAATCCTTGTTCAGCGGATTTGAGATACCACTTTGCCGCCTCCTTGTAATCCTCCTTCACCAAATCTCCCTTGACGAAAATCTTGCCAAGGTTTTTTTGCGCCTCGGCATCTCCGCGTTCGGCTTTAAGCCTGGTTTCTTCCAGATCGGGAGCTTTAGCAACTTCAGCGGTCGGACTGGTAGTGGTAGTTTTAGGCGTCAAGCCCGAACCCGCAAAGAAGTATGCCGCAAGCAAACCGACCGCCGCGATGCAAACAATCAACACCACACTGACCTTTGCGGCATTCTTCCGACTCGAAGCAGCAGTGGTTTGCGAAGAAGGTGCGCCGCGACCAAGACAACTCAGAGCACGATCGCCTGTTTCAACACCATATTTGTCAATATTTTTGAAAAACATAAATCTTTGATTCGCCTTCATTTTGTCCAACGAAACCTCGTCGTCTAGTCAATTCGCTAAAGATCGCATCGGATGGGGAGCAACGGCGAAGCCGGATGAGGTGAGTTGCTTTCAATCGCGAATGAACACCAAGGGACACGCAATGGTGGGACGCGCCTCCCGGAGAATCGCAAAAGAATTTTTGACCACAGATGCACACTGATAAACCTAACGCGGCCTGTGCCTCTTTGTAGCAAATCAGGTTTCGCCTTCACCGCTTCTTCCGGCGGGTCTTGAACAGCTCCATCTGCGGTTCCTTGAAGAAATCGTAGTTCTTGAGGATGCGGATGGTCTGGAGCAGGTCGGACTTTTGGTAATTGCGGTTCACCTCGGTGTGCGCAACAAGGTCGGCCAGCATCGTGCGAAAAGGGATCACCGCGTCCACGCCTTTGGCGCGCAGCACGGCGATGCTTTCATCGCGGGCCTGCGCTTCGTGCGGCAATGCTGGCACGACCAGTATTTTCAGCGGCGCACCATTTTCGCCAAACACCTTTGCCGCCTGTTGGAAAACTTTCGTGCCGACAAAGCGAAAAATCTCCGGTGTGCTCGCAAGCCGCGCGGAACTGAACGTCTCGGTATGCCAGCCTTTCACGACCACGATGGCGCGTTCGATGTACTTCAGGTCTTCGGACGCCAGCACGAAAGGCCGTTCGCTTTCGCGTTTGGCAGCCAGCGGATTGAGCACGAAGAAGTCAATGTCGTCGTCCTCACCCTTTGTTTGCGCGATGTATTTACGGTGTTGTCGGACGAGGAACTCGTGTTGCTCGAAGTATTCGCGAACGATATTTTCACTGACGGCGCTCATGGCGAAGCCGGGGTTGTTGCAGGTTGAAAGTTACAGGTTGCAGGTTGATGCAGTGCGTGAGTCAACTTGCAACCTTCAACCTGTAACTTGCAACTCTGGTGCTTTGCGTTCATGCACGCCCGTCTGCGGTGAGCAGTTTCTGGATCAGCTTGTCAGGGACACGCTGCCCCCACACAACCTTGCCAATGCGTTTGGCGAGCACGAACTTGATCTCGCCGTCGCTCACCTTCTTGTCAAGGCGCATGGCGGCAATCAGTTTCACCCGCTGGCGTGCGGTGAATTTCAGCTTTGTCGGCAGGCCCGTGTTCTTGAACAGATTTGTGATGCGTTCGACGCTGGCTGCCGGAAGCCCGGCGAGCTCCGTCGAAAGTTTGGCCGCTGCGACCTGGCCCATGGAAATCGCCTCACCATGCAGGTATTTGCCGTAGCCGGAACTGTTTTCAATTCCATGACCCAGCGTGTGACCGAAATTCAGTATTGCCCGCAAGCCACCTTCA
>JABFSR010000091.1 GCA_013140495.1 Verrucomicrobiota bacterium | reverse complement strand
TCATAATCGCGCTGACGTGGAGCAGGTGGCCAAGGGTGGCGCAAGAGCAATTCTCGTAGGAGAATCGCTGGTGTACGGAGGTAACATCCGCAGCAAAGCGCGCGAATTGCTGGGATTGGGTTGAATCGGCGAACCCGACAAGGAACCGACGACTTCAAGGAGATGTTTCTGGCTGAAGTTTCTGAAGTTTGTTGCGCGCGTTCTGGTCTTGAGGATTGAGCCTGAGTACTTCGGCATACTCGGAGGCCGCAGCCTTGAATTTTCCCTGTTCAGACAGGGAATTGGCCAGATTGTAGTGCGCATCGGCGTTGAGTGGTTCCAAGCGTGTCAATGCGGCGAAATTCGTTTCCGCACCTGACGGATTCCTGCTCAACGCAAGAGCGATTCCCAGATCATTGCGTGCATGAGCGAAGTCCGGTTTGAGACGGACGGCCTCGATCAACTCGACAATTCCTTCCGCTGTCCGCCCCAACTGCACCAGAGCCCCGCCAAGACTGTGGTGCGCCTCCACGAAATTTGGCTTCAGTCGCGCGGCTTCGCGAAATTGTACAACCGCGTCACCGGGTTTTCCAAGTTTGGTCAGGATGATTCCCAGATTATAGCGGGCATCAGCGTAATCAGGCTGTGATTCTACTGCGGTGTTGTAGTGGGTCAGCGCCCCGGCCAAATCACCCTCGCCAGTCAGGATGTTTGCGAGGTTGTAGTGGGCTGCCCCGAATGCCGGATGAATTTTGAGTGCCGCGAGAAAGTGTCCCTTTGCCTCCACCAATCGGCCGCCGCGGACGAGGGCGTTGCCAAGATTGTTGTGAGCGACGTAATTTTCGGGGACGGATTCCACCGCATGCCTGAACAGGGTTTCGCTGTTCTGCCAGACGGCAAGCTGTTGTCTCGCCAGCACAGCACAAGAGAGGATTGCGATTCCGGCTACCACGGACAGGATGAATGTCTGAAACCGCCAGCGTTTCGTCAAATCGTACGCACCCCAGGCAAGAAGCAGAAACACGCCAATCAAAGGCAGGTAGGTGTAGCGATCTGCCCGCGCATAGCTCCCGATCTGAACCAATCCAATGACCGGGAACAGCGCCACAAGATACCAGAACCAGCCGATGGCAAGATACGGTCGTCTCCAAAACGCCTTCAACACCACCAGCGACATTGCCAATTCGGCGACTGCCATTCCGGCCTGCGGCAGAATCGGAAAACTCCTTGGATACGGATAATATGCCGCCAAACCAGCCGGCCAAAACATCTGCACCAGATACTGAAAGCACGAAATAACGGAATTCGGAATGCGATCCACGAGCGGGAATTGAGCGGTCGTCTGGAGCATGCCGAATTTTTTCTGACCATAAATTCCGATAAGGGCACAAAACAATCCCACCGCCAGCAATGGCAGCTTCTCGACAATCAATAATCTGATCGCTTCGAAACGCATGCCCTGACCGGCCGATTCCAGCCGTTGCAACGGCCAACAATCGAGCAGCAGAAGGATCGCCGGCAGAATCATCACTGTTGGCTTGCTCAACAATCCGCATGTGAAAAAAAAGATTACCAGCCAATAGCAACCTGAGGTCATTGGACGCCAAGCGGTCGTCCGAGGCTGAAATCCAGTTGCTTCTGATGTACGTGCTACATTTCCCGAGACTTGGACGTAACGGGAATACATAATCAACGAGAGCATGAAAAACAGGGCACCAAGCGCGTCCTTCCGATCCGAAATCCATGCGACCGTTTCCACATGCAACGGGTGGACGGCGAACAGTGCAGCCACGACGGCGGAGCGCCAGGTCGCGGAGGTCAATCGCCGCAGCGCCACGAACAAAAGTACCGTGTTGATGGCGTGCAACAAGAGGCCGGTCAAATGATGCCCGCCCGGCTGCAATCCGAACAACTCGCAGTCCAACATCAACGACAACCAAGTCAAGGGGTGCCACAACCCTCCCACATCAAGGGTTGAGAACGCCCATTGGACGCCGCCCCAAGTCAGGCCGCTTCGCACCTGTGAATTCTCATAGACGTAAACATTGTCGTCGAAAGCTACGAAACCATTCTGAAGAGACGGATAGAACACGCCAATCACCAGAAAGAGAAGCAGCAGGTTGATGAGAATCCCGAGATGACTGGCTGACTTTACCCTGCTGGAACTGGAATCCGTTTTAGTTGAAGCCTTTTCCTGCGATGGTGCCAAAGGCAAGCTTCGGGTTGTCTCGCGAATTTTCGATCTTCCACGGTTTGAGCCACGCTTTGTCATTGCTGCGGATAAATGCTCGACGACGGGTTGCGGGTAACAATTGAGCGGGCAGCCATCGCAACTGGCAAACAAAAAAGCCGCCCGGTTCAGGGGCGGCTGGCTGAAAAAATGCCGATCAACTCCGACGACGGCGAAGGGAACCGATCATCATACTGAGCCCCACCCCGCCGAGCAACGCTGCGGTCGGCTCAGGAACCTGGGTAACGACGATGTTGTCATAGACTGCCGTAATCAAATGATCATTCACATCGGTCGAACTGGAGGCATTGATGTCGAAAATGCCGAAGAAGATGTTGTCTCCGCTCAAGGTCGCTGCGGCGGAGTCACCCGTGGCAATCAGATTGCCATCCACTGACCAAGTAAGGATGGTGCCGGTTTTCTGAACGACCACATCCCGCCACTTGAAACCGAGTGTCCCGGGGTCGGTTACACCTGTCTGCCCGGGAAACAAGCCGATTTGAGCAGCGGGTGCAGCTTGGCCACCAAACAATCCCGTATAATAGACCGCTGTGTTGTTCAAGGAACCAGCAGCATAAGCCGGCCCGGCGGCCACCAAGGCGTTGTTCCGATAAAGGCGATAATCAGAAGCTGAACCGCCATCTCCCGTCGCTCCAAACATGATGCTCGAACTGCTGCCGGCCCATTGCGCAGACGCGCCGGAAGTTCCCCAACCGAAGCTGCCTACTTGAGTGGACCCACTTCCGCCGGGAAGTCCTCCTGGATTCCCCACGGGACCGTTATAGTTAAGCCACATGTCAAAGCGAATGGTGAAATCACCCGTGAAACTCTGGCCATTGGGTGATGCCGAAATTCCCTGCTGTACACCTGCAGACTGGTTGGCCAAAAAGCGCATGCCGATGGTGGAGCCACCCGAGTTTGGAGCCGATGGAATTCCCAACACGGTTCCGTAGTCAAAGGCAAAATTAGCCGACGCGTCAGCGTGCGAAAGAACGGCAGTCCATGCACCTGCACTTGTTCCAGCGTCAAAATTGTCCTGATACAGAACCGCCCCGAAGGAAGATTTCGCGCTGGCACACATCACAAAACCAACAACTGTCAATCGAATGAGAGATGGATATTTCATAATAGGTTTTCTTCTGATTTTCAGTGACTGTTATCCATCTTACCCACCGAGATTACAAGCTTTTTCTGGCAAAGTTGTTCACATCCGGTAAATATCCGACCCGATCGGTTCACAGGCCAAACGATCGTGGATTCAAGGCTGCATTCACTTATCAGTCTTAACCGAATTCTTAATGGCCTACGGAAAGCGCTTGGTTCTTGGCCAATCCTCAAACGTTGGTCGAACCGATTTGCCATCTACGGAGGGGATCAAAAAATCGGCAATGATGTGAACGAATCGTATCATGGCTGAGGATACTGACGCGTGGCTACAAACTACCGACGAACGGCTGTGCGCCGCGCGGTTTCAGGCCAAGGACCCGTGCTTAAAATCCGAGCGATGGCTCAGTACCGGACAGATTGCCACTTCTTTGATTTGTCGCTTGCCAGTATGGCTTCGCAGATGGCCAGTTCGTCGTGGCCGTCCTTGAAGGTGCTGAAATCTGCCACTTTGGTTGTCCCGGCGATGTAGGAATACACGCAACGCATAAAGTTCTTCAGACCGTCTGGGTACGCCTCGGGATGCCCGCCGGGATAATGCGCATAGGCACGCGCCCGCTCGCTCAGAAGCGACGGGTCCTTCATCAGAAGTTCATTGGCCTTCTCGCGGTAACCAATCCACATTTCGTTGGGGCGTTCCTGATCCCACACGGTCGAGCATTTCGAGCCTGACAGCTCGTAGAAGAGCCGGTTCTTCCGGCCTGCAAAACATTGCGAAACGGAGAATGAACCTTGAGCGCCGTTGTTGAATTCAAAAAGCACGTTCGCGTAGTCCTCGGTATTGATCGGCACCGCCTCGTAATCAGAGGCCTTGAGCATTTTTCCAGAATAAGTATCCACGGCCTTCTTTGGCTTCATGCGATGCTTGTGAACGGTGGAGAAGTTGGCGCAGACCTTTGCAATCTTCAAGCCGGTGATGAACTGGATGCAATCGCACCAGTGCGACCCGACATCGGCCACGGCGCGGGATTTGCCGCTGAACTCCGGCACCAACCGCCAGTTCCAGTCGGTGGCCAGATGCAACCAATCTTGGGTGTACGAGCCGTTGGCGTGGAACACGTCGCCCAATTTGCCGGATTGCACCATCGCCTTGGCTTCCTGAACGAGCGGGTAATAGCGGTAGTTGAAATCAATCGCATTCACCACACCAGTTTTGGCGGCGAACTTGACGAGTTCTTTTGACTCCTTGGTGTTCATCGCCAGCGGTTTTTCTGAGATCACATGTTTGCCTGCCGCCATGATCTGTTTGCTG
>JABFSR010000080.1 GCA_013140495.1 Verrucomicrobiota bacterium | reverse complement strand
AACGCAGCGGCCAATCCTGGACGCCCTTGGGCTTGCGTCATCTCTGCGCCTTGATCGAGGCACGCCAAAACGGTCACTGGGATACTCTCTGGAATGACTAACCGGGGGAACCTGCCAGATGTACACCACTGAATGTCCCTTGGTAGATTTTGCTTCCCCAATTGGCGGAGGGTGTCCACCCTTGCTTTCACCTCAACGACCTATGTCAAACCATTCACCTGAAAACTCTGAATCTTCCTCCTCGCCTAGTTGCAGGCGTCGGTTGATACGAAGGTTTCTAATTATTGGGTTGAGTTTGGTGATTCTGTTGGCGATCGCCCAACTGGTGTTCTTTGACGTTTGGGAGGGTGGTGATTGGAAACCGCCGGAGTGGCATGGTGAGCCTCGCTTCGTCGAAACCAGACTTCCCAAGTTAACCGCCCCTCCCAATGCCTCATTCCAGCAACGGCTAACGATCGCTTATACTCAATTCATGCGACGCTTCGGCAAAACGACATATTCCTTCGGTGCCAGGTCGAATGCGTTGTGTTCGGTTCACGGACTGCTCACGCAGGCCATGGAAGTCGGGGGTACGAAATACCTGATAGCTCAGGAGGTCTCAAATGTTGAATTTGGTCATACCAACACCTTAAGCGGCGCCCAGTGGGTGACGGCATTTGAGTCCGCTTTGCAAAATAACCAACCACAATGTTTCCATCCCGCAACGAATGGCTTTTGGAGTGAAAACTTGCTCCTTGTCCGAGAAAATGCGCGCGTGGTAAAAGTAATCCCTCGCAGTCGTCTGCCCGACTACCAGAAAGCTGGACTGGTGGATCAATCATACCGTCCGGACGGAGATCCAACGCCAACATCACAGGTGCGTTGAGCAGATTGTAGAAAATAGTGCCGCCGAGTGCGTGAAGCATTGCCCGACGGGGGCGCTGGTGTTCGCGGAAAAGAAGCTTGCCGCTGAGATTTCTGGCGGTGCAAGCTTGCAGCATGGCAACTCCGCAGCCCGCAGCTAACCGCACCACGCCGAAGCGCCGCTTCAACTGGGTGGCAAGCGATTTTTATCGCAAGCTGCTGGTCTGGAAACTGGAGTTGAAGGCGAAACTCACCGGTCGCGGTTACTCCTGCGCAGCCCTCGACGGCATCTCAGAATACAACATCACCATCAACAGTGATCAGACCGTCACCTGCAACTGCCAGGACTACGAAGGCATCGGGCGAATAGGCGACCTAAAGAAAAATTCCTTCGAGCAGGTATTCTTCGGGTCCGTTGCGCAGAAATTCCGTGACGACCTCGCGCGAGGGAAGATGCCCATCCCGACGTGCGTTCGTTGCAGCGATCTGCGGCGGCTACCGGCGGAGTCGCCGAAGTCCGCACCGAAAGCGCGCCTGCCCTTTCGTGGGATGCTTCTTGAGAACACGGTGAAGTGCAATGTGGATTGCACCGGTTGCGCGCGTGAAAACGCCGCCGGGCTGCGCATGGACAAGCAGCTCACCATGCCGCTGGCTGAAATGGAGAAGATGGGTGATCTCGTGCAGCGGCTCGGAATGCGGCAGTTGTTCTATCTGAACCTGGGCGAGCCGTTTCTCTCCCCCACGATCGGCCCTGAACTGACGATGTTGCGAAAGAAGAATCCCGATTGCCGCATCGTCACCTCCACGAATGGTGTCTTGCTGAACACCGACGCCAAGCGCGAAGCGGCATTAAACTTTAGCCACATTTTCTTTTCCGTTCACGGCATGACGAACGAGATGTCGGAGAAATACATGCACCGTGGCAATTTCGAGAAAGCCTACGACGCGATGAAGACGATGGCGGAGTTCCGCAATGCCCGTGGGCTGACCGACCCAATTCTGGAATGGAAATACCTTTTATTTAATTGGAACGACAAACCCGAATACATCGAGCGCGCGATCCAGATGGCGCGCGATGCGAAACTGGACTTCATCTCATTCTGGCCGACGAATAATCCGTTCTGGGGCATGTCATGGCGCTGGCGTCTTGGGATGCTGGATAAGTTTGGCCGCAAAAATTGGAAGGGCATGGAAGTGGATTTGCGCCCTGAAGGCCGCAGGGGCACAAAGGTGCATCCACACTACGAAGGGGATTGATTGCAGGTTTTTTAAGTTGTCGCGCAAGGCGATGGCTGGTAATCAATTCGCAACCCTATGGAACTTACCTACAAGGTCCGCGGCACGGACGGCAAGGAATACGGCCCGGTTACCCTCGAACAGCTCACCGGCTGGGTGCGCGAAAGCCGCGTCGGGCCACAGAGCGAAGTCATGCGCAGCGACACGGATTACTGGGCACGCGTGTCGGACTTTGAGGAACTCAAGAGCGCACTGCCAGTTGCAGCAACTCCTCCACCACTGAATGCGAGCGCGAATGTTTCCGGCGCGGGAGATCCCGGATTGGTGGCGCAGATTCGGACGGGCGCGTCGTGGTTCTACGCTGTGGCCGGCTTGTCCGTCGTCAACACGCTTCTCTCCGTGTTCGGTGCAAACATCCGCTTCATCTTTGGATTGGGAATTACTCAGATCGCTGATGCCGTGGGGCAAGGCATCGGAGGCGGTGGAAAATTCGTCGCGTTGTTCATTTGCTTGATGGCAGCCGCGGTACTGGTGTTGTTCGGCGTGTTTGCGAACAAGCGTCATACATGGGCGTTCGCTGTGGGGTTGGTGCTTTACGCGCTGGATGGCCTGATCATGCTCATGGCACAGGATTGGTTTGGGGTGGCATTTCATGCGTATGTGGTTTTCCGTCTCGTACGTGGGCTGATGGCTTGTCGTGAACTGAACAAAGCATGATCCGTTAATGGTTTATCACAATTGGGCCATGCATGGTTTTGGTGAACAACTTTCCTACTTTTACTGTTGAAATCATCATGGGATTTTCCCAGTTTTCCGTTGGTTCCTGATCCTTTTTCACAGGCAGGGAATCGTTGTCCAAGGGGCGACTCCAGAGCTCGGGTCGCCCCTTTGGTGTTTTCAAATGAGCAGCCGTCGGATGCCTGTGTCCGCGCAGTTCTTCACTGTTTGCTCCCATGCGTGTTGAGTCTGCCGCAGTTGGTGAGATTTGTGATGGATTCTCCGGAGAATTTTGGGAAACTCCGCATCGCATGAATTCAGTCCTCAAACTTTTGCTCGAAGGCGGCAGCCTCACCACCGCACAGATGGCGCAGTTGCTCAACCTCTCCGAAGCCGACGTGAATCAGCAACTCGCCGCGCTCAAGGCCGAGGGCGTGCTGCTGGGCTTCCGGCCCGTGCTGAACCTCTCGCACGAGGACACCGGCGTGGTCCGCGCCGTCATCGAAGTGCGCATCACGCCCGAGCGCGGCGGCGGCTTCAACCGCCTGGCCGAGCGCATCAGCAAGTTCGACGAGGTGGAATCCTGCTACCTCATGTCCGGCGGCTACGACCTGCTGGTGTTCGTCAACGGCGCGAGCCTGCAAAAGGTGGCGGCGTTCGTCTCGGAAAAACTCTCCACCATCGAGGGTGTGCTCTCCACGGCCACGCATTTCATGCTGCGCTCCTACAAGGAACACGGCTTCCTGCTCGGCGGCAAAGTTGAGGAAACGGAACGCCTCAAGGTCGCGCCGTGAGTCATGCATATCATCACGCGCAAACGGCTGAATGAATTTGCTGAGAAACATCCGGTGACGACGAGCGGACTGACACATTGGTATCGGATTCTGAAACGGAACAATCCAGCAAACTTCGCCGAACTTCGGAGCTTGCTGCCGCACGCAGATCAGGTCGGTGGATTGACCGTCTTCAACATCGGCGGCAACAAGGCTCGCCTCGTCGCGGCTATTCACTATAATCGCCGGAAAGTGTATATTCGGGCCGTGCTGACGCACGCCGAGTATGACACCGGCAAATGGAAAGAGAGATAGTTATGTCCACTGCACAGATTGAAAAAGCATTTCAGGCCTGGCCGCAGGTCGAGCCGACGTTGCGCGTGCCGCACAACGAGCGCGAATACCGCCAACTCGTGAAACTGCTCGACCGGCTCGTGGATGAAGTGGGCGAGGATGAAAACCATCCGCTGGCTTCGCTGATGGAAGTTCTCGGTGTGCTCATCGAAAAATACGAGGACGATAACGTCGCGGAACTGGCTTGAGGTTTATGTTTTTCAAATTCTCCACCATCGAGGGCGTGCTCTCCACGGCCACGCATTTCATGCTGCGCTCCTACAAGGAACACGGCTTTCTGCTCGGCGGCAAAGTCGAGGAAACGGAACGCCTCAAGGTCGCGCCGTGAAATAATTGGGAACGGTCGAGGACCGATGAATGGTCACGCTTAATCAATTAGCAACTACATGTTGGATACCGATGCCAACTCAACTCTCCAGTCAAATCATGAACGACGGCACGCGACAATTCGCGTTGTTGCCGCAGACGACGTTGTGGCAAGAGTTACATGACCATGTTGCCAGTTTGAATGGAGTGGTTATCACCAATTTCATGACCGATGGCATCACGGAGGCTTGGATTGATTTCAAATATCGTGGCCACTCATTCAACATCAATGACCAGTTTGGCGATTATTGGTTTTTTGTAGATGACCCGAATTGCCCTGATGAAATTTTGCAGAAAGTTGTAAACCACTGCGAAAGACTTTTGAAGAAATGATGCAGCCCAAAATTCACACAAGCCAAAGTCGGCTGCCACTTTTCAAATAATTTTCTATGGACCAATCACGCTTCATCGCCAAGCACGTCGTCAACCTGCCCAAGTCAGGCATCCGCGACTTTTTTGACATCGTCGCCAAGATGAAGGACGCCATCTCGCTCGGCGTCGGCGAACCGGATTTCGACACGCCCTGGCACATCCGCGAGGCCGGCATCTATGCGCTCGAAAAGGGCAAAACGCATTACACGTCCAACCTCGGCCTCATCGAACTGCGCCGCGCCATCAACAAATACGTCGAGAAAAATTATTCCGTCAGCTACGCGCCGGAAAACGAGGTCATCATCACCGTCGGCGTCAGCGAGGGTCTCGACCTCGCCTGCCGCGCGCTCATCAATCCCGACGACAAGGTGATGTATCACCAGCCGTGTTACGTCAGCTATTCGCCGAGCATCACGCTCGCGCACGGCATTCCCGTGCCCGTGCCGACGTTCGCGAAGGACGGCTTCGCGCTCACTGTGGACGCGCTGCGCGCCGCGTGGCAGCCGGGCTGCAAAATTCTCATGCTCAACCTGCCGTGCAATCCCACCGGCGGCACGTGCGACCGCGCGCAGATCGAGGCCATCGCGAAGTTCGCCGTGGAAAAAGATCTGATCGTGTTGAGCGACGAGATTTATTCCGAGCTGACGTTCGAGGGCGTTCACACGAGCATCGCGAGTCTGCCCGGCATGAAGGAGCGCACGATTTTTCTGCACGGATTTTCCAAGGCGTTCTCCATGACCGGCTGGCGCATCGGTTACGCCTGCGGCCCGGCGATGCTCATCGAAGCGATGATGAAGGTGCATCAATATTCGATGCTCTGCGCGTCCATCATCGCGCAGGAAGCCGCCATCGAAGCGCTCGTGCGCGGCGAGGACGCGATGAAGAAGATGCGCGACCAGTATCATCGCCGCCGCGATTACGTCGTGAGGCGATTCAATGAAATCGGGTTGAAATGCCATCTGCCGCGCGGCTCGTTCTACGCGTTCCCGGACATCAGCAAGACCGGCATGAACGAAAAGGACTTCGCCATCGGCTTGTTGCAAACGGAGAAAGTAGCCATCGTGCCCGGCTCGGCTTTCGGCGAAAACGGCAAAGGTTTCTGCCGCGCGTGCTTTGCTACGAGCTACGAACAGCTTGTTGAGGCGACGACGCGCATGGAGCGCCACGTTCAGAACCTGGCGTCAAAGAAATAGAGCCCGCGCACTGCTGTCATCGCATGAACCTGCCCAACAAATTAACGACGTCGCGCTTCGCGCTGACGGGCGTGTTTCTTTGGGTGATGTTCTCGCGCTCGCCCGTCAACGACACGCTCGCGCTCATATTTTTCTGCCTCGCGGCCATTACGGATTATCTCGACGGCAAAATCGCCCGCAGCCGCAATCTCATCACCAACTTCGGCGTGCTCATGGATCCGCTGGCGGACAAGATCATGACCTGCTCTGCCTTCATCGCGCTTGTGGAACGCCACATGAGTTCACTCCTGCGCGGCGACATGCAACCGGCGTTTCACGTCGGCAGCATTTCCATCTACGCAAAGGTTGAGGCGTGGATGGTGGTCATCATCGTGGCGCGCGAACTTGCCATCACCGGGCTTCGATTGCTCGCCGCCTCGCGCAACGTGGTGCTTGCGGCGGAAAGATACGGCAAACACAAAACCATTTCGCAGATGGTGGCGATCATCGCGTTGCTGATGATGGATGCCTACGTGGAGTGGTGGCCGTGGTTGCAGGGAGTGTTGAAGCCGTGGGTGCCCGTGTTTGCCGTGCTGGCACTTTGGCTGACGGTGATTTTGACGACGACTTCCGGTGGGCTTTATCTCTGGCGCAACCGCGCGCTTTATCTCAAAGACGCCTAAGCCGCGCCTTCCGCCCAAACCCAACTCACTTCCGAGGCGGACGATTCGTCAGGGGTAATGTGTCCGTGGTCGGGCGGGAATATCTTGCGGCAGGAATTGGACTGGGTGCGGTTGGTGTCGCGACGCGACGGGAATTCCACCACCAGATGATCAGGACAAGGATTGCCACCATTGCCAGCCCCGCAAGAAGCACGCCTCCCTTTTGCCAGTTCACCTTTGAAAGTTGCAAAGTCACGAAATCGAGCGGCGTTTTCTTTTCGTTTGAGAGCGGTGGAGGTTCGCGGAATTTTTCCGTGCGACCGAGTTCCTCATCAAGGGTACTCATCACTGCCGGCACATCGAGCCGAAGCAGCATCGAGTAACAACGCACGAAGCCACGAATGTACACCGGCGCGACGAAGACATTGTAGTCGCCCTCCTCAAGCGCGCGAATGTGGTCGGTGCGGATCTTTGTGGTCTCGGCGACCTCATTGATCGAGAGCTTGCGGGCTTCGCGCCCCGCGCGGAGTTGTTCGGCAACCGTCGGCATTCCAGCATTTCTAACTGTTTAACCACCGCGTGGCAATTCCCGAAGCAGTTGTCAAAAATCCCGCCCGCAAAAACACTTTGACATCCGTCCATGATTCTGGTTTCCTTCCCGCGACGGAAAATGAAGATCGCAACCAATATGATGCAGACGACATTACGCGCCACTGGACTCGGATCCATTTGGACGCGTCATTCCGTCTTCGTTGGCAACGCGGGAGAAGGAGCTTAGGCAAACACCAAGATTTCTGAAAAACCCGCGATTGCCAGTCAATCGCGGGTTTTTCGTTTTAATACCCGGCAAACGCCGGACAGCAAAAGAAAGGTCAAAATATGAACAAAGACAGACAGAAGGTGGCCGCGAGGTTCGCGCCGGAAACGCGGTTCAAAGTGCCGACCGTTCCGACCGCACCGTTTCGAGCCACGGAAGACACGGAGTTGGAACTCCTCAAGGAGAGGTTGCTCCGCGCCCGGCTCACCGCCGTGACCGAGCCGGAAGTGAACGCACGATTGCGCCGCGCTGCCAATGACGCTGCCGCGCTCGCGTGGGCCACGCAGTTTCCGCTGCTCGTGTTCCCCGCGTTGTTTGAGGAAAAAGCCCTCGCTGCCGTACGCACCGCGCGGCACCAGGCGTGGATCCGCGAACGCAGCGCCGAACTTCTTGCCGCATGAGCGCCAGGAGCAACACAACGGGGATGAAGCGCACGGGGAGTCGAGGGCGGATGTCCGGTGTCATGCACCAGACCATCGCCCCCGGCTCCTCGTGTCGTTTTCCTGCGACACACACCGCTGATTTCTGAACGACGGGTGATGGCGCTTCGTCGGACGTCTTCGCCGCAGCGCGTCATCCTCGTTCAGGAACGCCGGGGGAGCGCTGACATCCTGGCGGCGTGCATCAAAATCGTCGCCCGCATCCCTGCAATATTTCCAACCACTCATTCCGGGGTTGGACAGCTTTTGACCGTGAGGCTGTGCAAGGATGCCCGCGCTGTGAACAACTCATCGTGGCGTGAAGACGCACAGCGATCTAGTTTGATCTGCTTTTGTGAGCACCCGGGCACCGAACCGAATTCTGCATGTGGATGGCGACAGCTTCTTCGCCAGTTGCGAGATCGCGCTCAATCGAAATCTCGAAGGGCGGCCCGTCTGGGTCGGCGGCGGACGGCGGGGTGACGGCATTGTGATCGCCGCGAATCGAACGGCGAAAAAATTCGGCGTGACGACGGGCATGGCGTGTTTTGAAGCGGCTCGCATCTGTCCGCGCGGGGTGTTGTGCCGGCCGCATTACACTGAATACCGCGACATCTCCCAGAAAATGTTCCGGGTGCTGGAGCAATATTCCCCGACACTCGTGCCCGTCTCGATTGACGAAGGCTTCCTCGATTTTTCCACGATGGATCAAACCGTCTGGCGCAACACCACGTCCGCCGATTACGTGAAGCAGATTTGTCAGCGCATCAAGAACGAGGTCGGAATTCCTGTCTCTGCCGGCCTGGCCAGTTCATCGCGACTCGCCAAGCTCGCCACCGATGCCGCCAAACCCGGCTTCATTGAAATCTCCATTGGTGAGGAAAAGGAATTCCTCAAGGACCGTTCTGTGCGCGAGCTTTCCGGTCTCGGCAAAAACCGGCAACGCGCACTGGCCGCGCTCGGCGCGATGACCTTCGGTCACGTGGCGAACCTGCCGTCGCATCTGCTCCGGAAAAAATTCGGCATCTGGGGACAACAACTGTGGCTCTTTGCCAATGGACGCTGGAGCGAGCCGCTGCTGCTCGAAGTAAAAGATCGCACCACGATTTCGAGCAACACCACGCTGCCTTACGACGAGCCGGACTACGAAGCCGCGCTCACGTTTACTTTGAGCGAAGCAACGCGGCTCGCAGGTCAGTTGCGCCGCGAGCAATTGCAGACAAGAGAGATTTCACTGACCATCCGGTTCAACGACTTTTCCGAAACTGGCGGCAGTCATCGCTTTCAACATCCTCAATTTCAGAATTCCCTCATCAACACCGCGCTCGAAGGCATTTTCCGCGACAGCATGGGCGGGCAGTTTCGTCCGGTGCGGCAAATCCGCATTGCGATGTGGAATCTCGCGCGGCTCGATACCCAGCCCACACTTTGGGGGCGCACGTACGCCGAACGCTGGGGCGCGCTCGATGACGCCGCGCACAAGCTGCAGGAGCAACTGAAGAAAACTCCTTTGATGACCGGCGCGCAACTCGCGTTGCAACATCTCGATGGCGTTCACAAAAATCCAAAGGCCAAGTGTCCGTTCGTGCCGCAGCGTGAGATGGTCAAAAAACTTTGGGGCACGGATGCCGATCCGCTTGCGCACAAAGGTGAATGGGAAAAGCGGCTGGCAAAGGTCAGCAAACAACACCAACACCAGCATTGAACCCGTGCCTGTTGCCATTACAACATCCATTCCCGCACGCGGCGCGGCCAGCAATCCCGCGAACCGTTTTGAGCAAATCCACCTTGAGCGTGATGCAGATTGGAATCCGGAAGAAGAACCGTTACCAACCACACAGTTCCTCCGCGATCACAGCCGCACAATTTTGAATCGGAACGACAGTCCCGACATTGGCTTTGAGTTCAGCCTCAATCCGTATCGCGGCTGCGAGCACGGCTGCATCTACTGTTACGCGCGGCCCACACACGAATATCTCGGCTTCTCCGCCGGGTTGGATTTCGAAACGCGCATCATGGTCAAGATGGAAGCTCCGCAACTCCTGCGCGAAGCACTTTCATCGCCGAAGTGGCAACCGCAAACCATTGCGATGAGCGGGGTGACCGATTGCTATCAACCCGTCGAGCGACGATTGAAACTCACGCGCGGCTGCTTGGAAGTGCTCGCAGAATTTCGCAACCCAATCGGCATCGTCACCAAGAATCAACTCATCACCCGCGACCTGGATTTGCTCAGTGAACTGGCGCGCCACAACGCGGTCGTCGTGTTTGTTTCTTTGACCACGCTCGACGCCGACTTGCGCAAAGTCATGGAGCCGCGCACATCGCCACCGAGCGCAAGGCTGGCAACAATTCGCAAACTTGCCGAGGCAGGCGTGCCGGTCGGTGTGATGGTCGCGCCGGTGATTCCGGGCCTGACAGATCATGAGATACCCAACATCCTCGCGGCGGCAGTCGAGGTGGGAGCTCGGTTCGCCGGCCATGTGGTTTTGCGACTGCCCTACGCCGTAGCCCCGCTGTTCGAACAATGGCTCGCCACGCACTTTCCCGACAAGAAGGAGAAGTTTCTCAACCGCCTCCGTTCCATGCGCGGCGGGAAACTTTACAACGCGCAATTCGGAAAACGTATGACTGGCGAAGGCATCTTTGCGGAGCAGATCGAACAGATGTTCAACGTCGCCTGCCGTCGTGCGGGCATTGCAGCCAATCACCTCCAGCTTTCCACGGCAGCCTTTCGTCGTCCGGGTGGCCGGCAGCTTGGGTTGTTCTAAGTCGTCAGGCGTTGACAGCTATGGAATCACGAGGCGGCTGGCAGTAATTGATTGGTTTCTGAAGGACGCCGGGAGATCGCTTGAGCGAATGAACACCACGTGACCATCCGCAAACAGCAGGTTACCTCGCTGAAGCAGATTTTTGGATTCGTGCAGTTCCCGTGTCCAGCCGGGCGTGGAGTTTGAATCCACAAGGCACAAGCCGGGCTTCACAGGCTGATTGCTCACTGACAGGTGTCGGTCGCCAGCGAGGATCATCCGGGAGGTGTTCAAGTCTCCTGTCGCGACCGCGCTGAGTGAAACGAAGTAGCTGAGGTTTGTGTTGCTGAAGTTGTCGAAGTTTGTAGCCGCTGCCCGAGCCTTGTCAGTTGGACACGCAAACAGATGGGGCTGACGGAGGTTGTTGGTAAGGCCCAAGAAAATATTTACTGGCGTAAACGCTTCGTTAAGTTCTGCATTTCCACCCGCGTTGGTCGAAACCTCCCACGGAAAATGATTATTGTTGTCCTCCGAATACATGATCAGGCCGAGGCCAATTTGTTTGAGGTTGTTCATGCAACGCCCCTGTCCGGCAGGCAGCCTGTCTCCTCTGTTTCTCATGGGTAGTATCATCGCCCAAACAATCGCAATGATCGCAACCACCACGAGCAGCTCCACCAGCGTAAACCCTTTCCTGAGCGGAAGTGTTCGCTTTGGGTTCATGTCCAAACATTACCCCTCCGTCCACGCCGGGCAAGCCGAGAAAAAGTTAGAGCCTCCTCACATCGGCTGCTACAGTCCGAATCAATTCCGTGACTGTTGGCGTTGGCGCGACTTGCGGGATGCGACGGGCCACGGCGTTCAGCCTTGGGAGAGCCGGCAGGATGCCAGAGCTCCCGGGAAAGCCGTCTGCGGATTGTTGAAAAATGAAAGCTCAGAAACTCTTTTGCTTCGGCCATCGCGGTGCGCGCGGGCATGAACCGGAGAACACTCTCCGCTCCGTCCGCAAAGGATTGGAACTCGGCGCGGACGGCATCGAGGTGGACGTGTATTTCGTGGACGGTGAATTGATCGTGATTCACGACCGCACCCTGGGCCGCACCACAAATGGCAGTGGCTTTGTATCCAATAAGTCGTTTGCGTATTTGCGCTCACTGGATGCCGGCAAGGGCGAAAAGATTCCCACGCTGGCCGAGGTGTTCGACACCGTGAACCGTCGTGCGATCATCAATGTGGAACTCAAAGGTCCACGCACGGCTGCGCCCGTGGTGAAGTTGATTGATGATTACGTGGCGCAACGAGGCTGGCGCTACGATGACTTTTTACTCTCGGCCTTCGATCATAAACAAATCGTCGAGGCAAAACGGTTGCGACCGGAGATTCCGACGGGCGCGTTGATGGAGCGTGTGCCGCGCAGTCTGGCCGCATTTGCAGTCAAGCTTGGCGCGAGTTCGGTAAATCCACCAAAGGAGCGGGTGACCGCCAAACTCGTTGCTGATGCGCACCGGCGCGGGCTGAAGGTATTCGCTTTTACGGTGAACGAGCCGGCAGACATCGCCCGGATGCGAGCGCTTGGCGTGGACGGTGTGTTCAGCGATTACCCGGAACGATGCAGGTAGATGCAACTCCGTCTGAGGTCAGAGCAGAATCCCCGCTACCGCCGCGTTCAGCAGCGTCGCCACGAACCCGACGAACAAAGCGCGCAGGCCGAGTTGAGCCAGATCGTGCCGCCGTTCCGGGGCAATTGCGCCGATACCGCCAAGCTGGATGCCCACGGATGCGAAATTCGCAAAGCCAGTGAGAGCGAAAGCTGTAAGCAGGTAGGAACGGTCCGTCATGAAGTCCGGTGTAGCCTTCCATCCTTTCATCACGAGATAGGCGTAGTGTTCGTTGATGGCGAGTTTTGCACCAAGCAGGCTACCGACCTTGGAAACATCCGCCTGCTCAATGCCCATGAGGAATGCCACGGGCGAAAATAACCAGCCGAAGATTTTTTGCAGCGAGAGGTCCTTGCTCACCATGCCGATGATCGCATCGAACATTGCCACGAAAGCGATGAATACGATCAACATCGCCGCGACATTCAGTGCGAGTTTCAATCCGTCTGTTGTGCCGGAAGCTGCGGCATCAATCCCGTTCACGTAAGGCGACTTTTCCCGTGGTGTCTGGACCGACCCGGCTGTTTCCGGTTTACCGAGTTCGGGCATGAAAAGTTTGGAAAGATACAGGCTGCACGGACAAGCCATGATACAGGTGGTGAGCACTGCCACGGGGTCTGCGCCGTAGTTGATATAGACCACCATCATCCCGCCGGAGATGTGAGCCATGCCGCTCGCCATAAGTGCGAACAATTCCGAGCGCGTCATGCGCGGCACGTAGGGTTTCACGATGAGCGGCGCCTCGGTCTGGCCCATGAAAACATTCGCAGAGACGGAGAGCGTTTCCGCGCCGCTTGTACCCATGAGATGAACCATCACGCGCGCCATGAGTCGGACGATGCGTTGCAAAATACCGTAGTGATAGAGCACGGTGAAGAACGCAGAAACGAACAAGATTGGCGGCAGTGCCTTGAAAGCAAAGATGAACAGGAATTCCTTTCCAGGATTCAGCGCAAGATCACCAGGCCGCGCTAGATTGCCGAAGACGAACTCCGCGCCTTTGTCCGAGAAATTTATGAAACTGACCACGACAATCTTTGCATGCTCGAAACCGGCCTTGACGAAAGGAACTTTCAACACCAGCAGCGCAAGAGTGATCTGTAACGCAAATCCCCAACCGATGGTGCGCCAGTTGACTGAGCGCAGATTCGTCGAAAACATCGCCACGAGACCAAAGAAGCAGACCACTCCCGCCACTGCCTGACCGCGAAGACCAATGACGTGTTGGAGTGAAAATGCGGCAAGGCCAATCGCGGCGACGGTTGCTCCGATTCCAAGCCGCCAGAGAAACGGTGTTTTAGTCCGCAATGATTCGGCCGGGGTTGCGCTCGGTTGCATGGCTCGGACGATAACGACCGACGAGCCGCCCGTCGAGACTCCAGCAGACTGCAAGAATTCCAAAAGGAGAGACGTCTCGACTCCGTGCTGTCAAATTCCTAACTTTCCCCCATGCGCGAACAATCACTGAGTTTTCTTAAGACCCTCGTAAACACTCCCAGTCCCGTCGGTCACGAAACACGCGGCCAGCGTGTCTGGCTCGACTACGCGAAGAAGTTCGCCGACGAAACTTTCTCTGACGCATACGGCAATTGCGTCGCCGTGCTCAACAAGGGCGGTTCGCCGCGCATCATGCTTGCCGGTCACGCGGACGAGATCGCCATGTCCGTGAACTACATTGACGCCGAGGGTTTCATTTACGTCCGCAAGATGGGTGGCGTTGACGCGGCCATCACCAAGGCGCAACGCGTGACGATCCATACACGCGGCGGGCCTGTGCGGGGCGTCGTCGGTAACGTGGCGCCGCATCTCACCAAGCAGGAAGGCGACCCCAAACCGCCAAAGATTCACGACCTGTTCATTGATATCGGCGTCAGTTCACGCAAGGACGCGGAGAAACTGGTGCGTGTCGGTGATCCCATCACGCTTGTGGACGAGTTCGAGTTGCTGCGAAACGGCCTCGCCATTTCCCGCGCGTTCGACAATCGCATCGGCACGTGGTCCGTGGCCGAGGCGCTGCGGTTGTTGGTGGAATCGAAATCGAAATTCGCGCCGGAGGTTTGTGCAGTGTCGAATGTGCAGGAGGAGGTCGGCCTGCTCGGCGCGCGGCAGATTGCCTATTCGCTCAAGCCGGACATTGCCCTGGTGGTTGATGTGACTCACGCCACGGATTATCCCACCGTGAGCAAGACACAACACGGCGATGTAAAAATCGGCAGCGGTCCGGCCATCACCCACGGCGGCTGCAACCATCCCGAAGTTGTGAAACGCATTGAACAGGTTGCCAAGGCGAAGAAGATTCCGCTCCAGCACGAAGCAATGTCGTCCACGAGTGGCACGGATACGGACGTGATTTTCTGGACGCGCGGCGGCATTGCAAGCGCATTGATCAGCCTGCCGAACCGCTACATGCACTCACCCGTGGAAGTCGTCAGCTTGAAGGACCTGGAACAAATTCCGCAACTGCTCGCGGCCTTTGTGCTCTCCGTGAAAAAGGGTGAGCAGTTCAAGGTGAAGATTTGAAAGTTGGCTTTGAAAGAAATAGACGCGCCTCAATATGGCGATGATTACGTGGCCAAGATGTTTGATCGTATGGGTCCGACCTACGATCTCGTCAATCGGGTGTCGTCTTTTGGCTTCTGCGAATTGTGGCGCTACCAATGTGTCCGCCATGCGCAGATTCAACCGGGTGCAGTGGTTTGTGATCTGATGGCCGGTAGTGGCGAATGCTGGCCTTATCTCCGATATCGAAAAGTCTCAAAAATCATTGCCGTGGACTTTTCACCTGTCATGGTCAGACGACAACAGCTTCGGAGCAAGAGAGTCGATCTACTGATTGATATCCGGAAGGAGAATGCGACGAAGATGTCTCTGCCTTCTCATTCCGTCGATTGTGTTGTTGGGGCGTTTGGACTAAAAACGCTGTCGGATGAATCCCTTTCGGCCTTTGCACAGGAGATCCGCAGAGTTCTCAAGACTGGCGGTCGATTTTCATTGTTTGAAATCTCCAACGCTGATCGCTGGTTTTTTGGGGCGTTATATCGTTGGTATGTCGCCTCCTTCATTCCTCAAATCGGAAGGATATTCCTTGGAGACATTGAATGTTATCGGATGCTGGGGGTGTACACGCAGTCCTTTGGATCGTGTGAGCGGGTGTCTCCAATTTTTGAACGTGCCGGCTTGAAGGTTGAAGTGCATCACCACTTCTTCGGCTGTGCTACTGCACTGGTTGGAATCAATCCATAGTTTGTGAACTTCGTTCGTAAGCGCAGGATGGAAGGCGGGCGCGTGAATAACCTCCAACACTCACCAACGTGAATTCGGAGTCCCGGCTAAAGTTTCAGCGCGCTTTTCCGATGATCTTGTTGACGCCTTGCAGGCCAAGTCTGCAGCGCTATTCAACGCGATCAAACATTATGACACGCTCTCTCCTCACATTGGCTCTCATCGGACTCACATTTTTCACGGGAATTCCACGCGTGAATGGTTCTGAGCCGGCGGCGAAACAGAAGTTCCAAGGTTTGTTGAACGAAGCCTCGCTCGCGCTACTCAAGGAAGGCAACACACGATTTGCCGCGGACACACCGCGCCACCCGAACGCTGGTTCTGCACGCCGCGCCGCAACGGCTGCGGAAGGACAGGAACCTTTCGTCACCGTGCTTTCCTGCTCCGACTCGCGTGCGCCGGTTGAACTGATTTTTGATCGCGGTGTCGGTGAGGTGTTCACCGTACGCGTTGCGGGCAATGTGGCGGACACTGACGAGATCGCCACCATCGAATATGGTGTCGGCCATCTGCATACGCCGTTGCTTGTAGTTCTCGGTCACACACGCTGCGGTGCGGTGACGGCGGTGGTCAAGGGTGCGGAACTTCACGGTTCGCTGCCCGAACTAGTGGACAACATCAAGCCCGCTGCGGATCGCGCGAAAACTGCGACCAAAGACGAGAAGGAATTGATCCCCACCGCCATCAAGGAAAACGTCTGGCAATCAATCAGCGACATCCTGCGCCACAGCGAAATCATTCGTGGCGAACTGGCCAATGGCAACGTGAGCGTTGTCGGCGGCGTTTACGATCTCGACACGGGCAAGGTGGAATGGCTTGGCGAACATCCGGATCAGAAAACCATCCTCGCGTCGGCCCCGAGTGCTGAAGGTCCTCACGATGCCGGACAGAAACCCGATGCGCACGCTCTCGTTCAGGCGAAAATAAATCCCGCCGATGCCCACGCTCCGGCAAACGCAGTTGCTGCCCCGCCAAAAGCTCTCGTTGAAAAAACTGCCGACCTTCACGCTGCACACTGACATTGACCGTTTGCTGAATTTACCTCCCCAAAGCCGCCGTTTTGTCGCGGTAGCGGTAAAAGGTGGTCGCGCAGCCAAACAAGATTGCGACTACGAACGACAACCCCGCGTACATCATGAACCGTCCTGAAGTTACTGACGTATTCCCGCTGCTTTCGGAAAAGAACTTTGTGATAAACGCCACAAGCATGTTGCCCGCAGTCACCGTCAGCCACCAGAAACTCGTGATGAGGCTCTTCATCTCCGGCGCCGCTTCGCGGAAAGCAAACTCCAATCCCGTCGTCGAGACCAGAACCTCTGCTGCGGTCAATACAACGTAAGGCAGCAACTGCCACGCGATGGACAATTGCGCGCCGGCTTCGAGCCTTTGCTGCAAACCTGCGACGATGACATAGGAAAACGCTGCGAGGAACATTCCATAACTCATCCGACGCAACGGCGACGCCCATTTGCCGAGGCGCGGATAAACCAGCAGCGTCAGCATCGGAACAAGAATCATCACAAGCAGCGGATTTGCCGACTGCATTTCTTCCGGGCCGATTTTGAAACTAAGTTCCAGAATTTGTTCTCGAATGAGCAGAATCCTTGTCACAGCCAGAAATAACTGCCCTCCAACCAAAACTCGGATCAACCCCAATGGGCCTCGGACCCCTACAATCAAAAAGGCAGCTGCTACTCCAAAACTGAAAGCGTACGCAACGAACTCTACCAAATTGTGTCCTTCCGGAGAAAAAGCTCCACGCAGAAACAGAATCAACCTCAGACCTGTGATCAACACCACAAGCCCATTGATGGCCACAAACAACCAACGGACCAAAGTGCCTTTTCCTAAGATTGTCAAAACAAGCAGGACCAAGGCTAAGGCAAGTATAAGCCCAAACAGGACTGTCCCGCCAAGCACTGCAGGAATCATGGTCTTGCCTTGCAACACCCATGTGGAATTCGTCTGGTCGAACAGTGACCAGAACGGCGGGACCAACGCGAACACGCCGAGAATTGGCAGCACCGATTTTGCCGCGTCCACTTCACGGTCACTGAACCGGCTGCGCGCAGCTTCCCAGAAGGATTTGCCCTCTTTGGGTTCCTTCAAGCCATGCCAAAGCACTTTGAAAAACCCTGCGCTCTTGGTCTCGCGGCTCGGTGGCACATGGTCATAATGTTTCGTACCCATCCAGAAAATCACCGTTGCGATGGCCATCAGGATTCCCGGAACACCAAAGGCCCAACTATAGCCATGATGATTCTTCACCCACGGCACGACAAGGAACGAAAAGAACGAGCCAAGGTTGATGCTCCAGTAAAATGCGCCGTAGGCCTTTTGCAGCAGATGCGATTGTTCCGGCTTGAACTGGTCTCCCATGAACGCCGACACGCACGGCTTGATGCCGCCCGCACCGAATGCGATGAGCGTGAGCCCGGCGAAAAGACACCACATCTTGCCGTCCACGCCCCCGACGAAATCGCTGCACGCCAGCACCCCGTGGCCCGCGCAATAAAGCAGCGATACCCAGAGAATGGTTTGGTAACGCCCGAAAAGTTTATCCGAGAGCCAGGCGCCGAGCAGCGGCGTGAAATAATTCACCGATACGAATGTGTGAATGATTTCCGTCGAACGGTCTGCCGTCTGACCGAGCCCGCCTTGCAACACCGTGCCGGTGATGTAGCCCGCCAGGATGCTGCGCATCCCGTAGTAGCTGAACCTCTCGCACGCCTCGTTGCCTACGATGTATTTGACCTGCGACGGCCATCGGCTGTTCGCCGTTTCGTTGACTGAAGAACTCATGAATTGCGGCGAGTTCGTAACGGAAGCCCGCATGTGATGCGAGCTTTTCTTTTCCGCCGCCGCCGAAGCAGATTTGACACGTGATCCACTTGATTGACGGGCTTTGTAACAAATCGCGCGACTTCATGTCACTCGACACCTGCAATATCTCAAGCCTTTTGATTCCATGCGGCGAATTACTGTGGCCGCTGATTTGCAGGATTGCCACTTGAATCAAACGCCGTCCTCGTGCCAGACTGCCACAGGCGTTCAACCCAAACACGAACTATGTCAATCGAACTCGAACTCCAAAAATTCCCGAAGGAAATCAAACTCAAGGACGGCTCGAAGATCAAACTGCGGCAGCTCAAGCGCACCGACGAAAAAGATTTTCACGCGCTGTTCCTCACCATTCCCGAAGGCGAACGCATGTTCATCAAGCATCGCGTCACGGAGCTTTCCGTCATTCACGACTGGTGCGAGAACATTGATCTCGGGCGCAATCTGCCTTTGCTCGCCGTGGACGGAAGCAAGATCGTCGGCGTCGCCACGCTCCATCAGCAGCTCGGCGGCTGGAAACGCCACATTGGTCGCGTGAGCGTGCTGGTGCAGCCTTCTTCGCGCGGACGCGGCATCGCCCGATCGCTCGTGCATGAGATCGTTGAAATCTCCCGCAATACCGGCCTCGAAAAAGTTGAGGCGGAATTTATCGGCGAACAGGCAACAGCCATCCACATGTTCGCAATGCTTGGCTTCAGTCAATTGTTACAGCTCGAAAACTACGTCAAAGACATGCAGGCCATCTCGCACGATTACGTGTTGATGGGCCTCGAACTCAAGACGGACGAGGAATACACGAGCGCCGGCGGGTGAGGACGCAGTTCCGCGTTCAGCGTTCCGAGTTCAAAGTTCCGTGTTCGCATGACTCCTGAGATTTGTCCCAACTGCGGTGAGGATGTGCCACGCAATGCGCGGGCCTGCCCCGGCTGTGGTGCGGACGAGAGTACAGGCTGGGCTGAGGACGCACAACAGGCCACCACTGCTGATCTCGGTTTGCCAGATGAAGATTTTGATTACGACAAATTCGTGAAGCGCGAGTTCGGTCCGGCGTCACCCAAGCCGCAGGGATTGCATTGGTTCTGGTGGGTGCTGGCAATCCTGCTGCTGACGGCGATTCTCTTGACCTGGATACTATGAGCACAACAACTTCATCCCAGCCATCCAATCGCTTGATGTCGCTCGACGCATTGCGCGGCTTCGACATGTTCTGGATCATCGGCGCGGACTCGCTTGTCTATGCACTCAATCGGATGGGCCAGAATTCGGCGACAAAGTTTCTTGCCACGCAACTCGAACACGTCGCGTGGCAGGGCTTCCGTTTCTACGACCTTATCTTTCCGTTGTTCGTCTTCATGGTCGGCGCGTCCATTGTTTTTTCGCTGAACAAAATCATTGCTGAGTCCGGGCGTGCGGGCGCTGTCAAACGCGTGATACGACGCGGCATTGTTCTATTTCTCATCGCGCTTTTTTATTCGGGTGGATTCACGAATCCGTGGCCCGACATGCGGCTCATGGGCGTGCTCAATCGCATCGCGCTCGCGTACACTGCGGCGGGATTGCTCTATTGTTTCTTCAAACCCCGCGCACTCGCCGGCATTTGCGCCGGACTCCTTGTCGGTTATTGGGCCATGATGACCTTCATTCCCATTCATGACATCCAGCTCGAAAAGGAAAACCTGGCATTGCTTGCCGAGAAAGCCGGCGATGCAAAACTCGCTCAACAATTCCACGACTCGGGCAACGCATCGGCTATCAATCCTTCCGCCATCAAAGACAGCCCGGTCTGGGCAGCCATGCACAAAATGTACGATGCCACGACAAACCGCGTCAGCGGCAAGTTCGACATGGGCTACAACCTCGCATGTCATTTTGATTTCGAACATCTGCCTGCGCGCAAATACGACCTGTCCTGGGATCCAGAGGGGATACTCAGCACGATACCGGCAGTGGGAACGTGCCTGCTCGGCGTGTTCGCGGGATTGTTGCTCCAGAGCACCCGCTTGTCCAACGACCGCAAACTCGCGTGGTTGTTCGGCGCAGGCGTTGCATGCGTGGCGCTGGGCTGGCTGTGGGGTTTGCAATTCCCTGTCATCAAAAAGATTTGGACTTCGTCTTATGTTCTGGTGGCTGGAGGCTACAGCGCGCTGTTGCTGGGATTGTTCTATTACGTGGTGGACGTGCTCAAGTGGCAGACGTGGTGTCAGCCGTTTGTATGGATGGGCATGAACTCGATCACGATCTACCTCGTGAAGAATATGCTCGGCGGAACTTTCAGCAAACTTTCTGCGCGTCTCGTCGGCGGCGACATCAAGACGTGGCTCGACACCCATATTGCCACCGGCTTTGGCGACCTGACAATTTCAGTGGTCGGACTATTGATGGCGTTCTGGCTGGTGCGCCTGCTTTACAATCGAAAAGTATTTCTGCGAATTTAATCTTCTGGCAACGGCTTACCTTTGGTCTCCGGCAGAAAGAAAACCACCGCCACACCTACGAGAAAAATTGCGCTCATGTAGGAGGCGGCAGTGCGAAAGGCGGCAAGCTTGGCGTCGGGTGTTGTCGCTCCTTCGGCAAGCGACGCCTGCAAGTGACCCAAAGTGAACGGCCCGCTCGCAGCAATGAACCGTCCGACATTGTAGCAAAAGCTCGTCCCCGTGCTCCTCAGGCGGATGGGAAAGAGTTCCGGCAGATAGATCGCGAACCCCGCGAACAATCCAAGCTGGCACGCTCCCATCACCGCGCTCATCCAGATGTCCGAACGGCTGTTGAAGAATTGAAAATAGCCGACGGTGGCAACGAACGCGCAAAGGTAGGCAACTGCAAACGCCGGCTTGCGTCCGTAACGCTGGGCCATTTTGGTGAACAACAGCATCCCGAAGAACGCCCCAACGTTTTGCACCATCATGTTCACACCGATCCACACTGTTTTTTCGGAAGCAAATTTTTCCGGGGGCACGCCTTCCTGTCGCAGTGCGCGATCCATGACATCGCCAACCAGTTCCGGACTGAAAAAACCGATGCCCCAGAGACCTACCACGCCCGCTACGCACAACATCATGCCGAGCAGGGCGGACTTGCGCCATCGCGCCTCGCCGAACAGTGAGGCGTAGGAGCCGAACTTTGCCCCGGTGAGTTTTCCCGCCGCACGCGCCTGCACCCATTTTTCCGGCTCCTTCAATCGCATCTGAAGAAACACACACAGAAAAGCAGGCAGCGCACCGATGACAAACATGTATTTCCACGCCATGCCTGCCGGAATTGAATGGCCCTCCATCCTGCCGAGCAGAATGGCAATGGTGGCGGCGGTGATGTTGCCGACGGCGGACAATGCCTGAAGCGTACCCAGCGCACCGGTGCGGGATTTTTCCGGCAACGCATCGGCGACCAGTGCGACTGCCAGCCCAAAAACGCCGCCGACGCCGAGGCCGGTGATGAAACGATAGATGGCAAAATCAATCCAGCCTTTGGAAAAGGCCGACAGTCCGGTGCAGACGGAGTAAAGCAACACCGTAATCGTCAGGGTTCGAGCACGTCCGATGCGGTCGCCCACGGCACCGAAAATTAATCCGCCTGTGGCCCAGCCGGCCACGAAAATGGCCGTCGCGTAGCCGCCATAAAGTTTCAAGTCTGCCCCTGCCGGCAACAACGCCTTCATGGCCCCGCCGCGCCCGAGCAGGAACAGTTGTTGATCCAGACAGTCAAAAAGCCACGCCAGCGTGGCCATGCCGAAGACGAACCAGTGGTACGGCGTCAAGTTGCGCCACCAAGCGCCGGAGGCGTGTGCGTGTGATGCGTTGTTCATTTGTGATTGGAAAGGCCGCGCTCTTCCTACACGCAATAACACGTCGAGCCAAGGAATTATTCCAAAACAAACAGCATTTGGCACATCGCAATCCGGAAATGCTTGCGGCTGTCATGCGGGTAACTCAATTTGGGCGTGATGAAATCCGTTGCAATCATCGGTGCTGGTATCACGGGTCTGACCGCTGCGTTTTATTTGAAACGCCGTGGATTCGCGGTGACGGTTTATGAAGCAAGCGGGCGCGTAGGTGGTGTCATTCAATCTTTGCGGCGCGATGGATATCTCGCCGAGTTCGGGCCAAACACCATTCTCGAAACCTCGCCGAAAATTGCACAACTCATCCGCGATGCCGGACTCGAATCGCGCCGGATGGATCCTGACCCAAAATCTGAAGCTCGCTACGTGGTTCGTTACAAGCGCCCCATAGAAATGCCCGGCTCGCCGCTGGGGTTTCTGACAACCGATCTGTTTTCATGGAAGGCCAAGTGCGCCGTATTGCGCGAACCGTTTGTAAAACCACGTCGGGATGGTGTCGAGGAAAGCATCGGGCAGTTCGTGACACGGCGGTTCAATCAGGAATTCCTTGATCATGCAATTGATGCGCTGGTCGCGGGCATTTACGCGGGCGACCCGCAAAAAATTTCCGTCGCACACGCATTCCCCAAACTCAAGGCGCTCGAGGACAATTACGGTTCAATGATCAAAGGCCAGATATTTGGCGGACGCGAACGCAAGAAGCGTGGGGAAGTGGCAAAAGACCGCGCGCCCAAGCTCTCGTTCGACGAAGGCTTGCAGGTGTTGCCGGACACACTGCGCGAACGACTCGGCGAAGCGATGAAATTGAACACGACGGTTACAAAACTCTCGCGGACAACAAACGGATGGCGGATCACAACCTCCTCAGGAGAGTCGGACCACGATGCGGTGATCTATTGCGGCACCGCCCACAAGCTCGCGGAATTGAAAATCGAGACAGGCTCTCAAACCCTCGACCTCTCGCCACTCTCCGAAATCCGTCATCCCCCAGTGGCCAGCGTGGTCCTTGGCTTCAAACGCGAAGACGTGGCACATCCGTGTTCAGGATTCGGCATGTTGATCCCGAAAATCGAGGGTTTCAAAATTCTTGGCTGCATTTTCTCGTCGTCATTATTTCCCAACCGCGCGCCCGTCGGACATATCACACTCACAAGTTATGTTGGCGGTGAGCGTTATCCCGAACTGGCATCTCTGCCGCATGACAAATTGTTCGAACTGACCTGCGAAGATTTGCGCTTGCTCCTGGGAGTTCGCGGAAAACCGACTTTTCAGCATTGCGTGTTTTATCCCCGTGCCATTCCGCAGTACAACGTCGGCTTTGGACGCTTCAAGAATTTGATGAATGACATTGAATCGAAAGCGCCGGGATTCCATCTGGCAGGCCATTTTCGCAATGGAATCTCGCTGAGCGATTCAATCGTCTCAGGCATCAACGTGGCGGAGTCTTTGTCTCCGAGTTGAGGATCGCGAGTTCAGGAAGGCCGGGACGACAGCAAGAGCAGTCACAACATCAAAGCTGCCCGGTTCACGGCTTCGATTGCGCCACGATGGTTTTCGCAACTCCGGTCGTCGCCATATTCACAATCTGTTCCGTCACCGGCTTGATCTTGTCGGTCAAGAAGCGCGGGAAAAACCCAAACACCAGCAAGCTCGCGATCAAGATCGCGTAAGGCAGCTTTCGCCACAGATTCGCATCCGTCACATTCGTCGCATAAGTCTTATCCTCCTGCGCCGGCCCATGCATCACTGCCCGCACTGCGCGCAGCATGTAAACCGCCCCGATGATCAACGCCCCCCAGACCGCCAGCACCGTCACCAAACGCAAAGCAGGTACTTGCCACGCCCCAAAAAACACGGTGACCTCGCCGACGAAATTCAGGAAGCCCGGCAGGCCGCAGCCCGCCATCGCGGCCATCACGAACGCCACGCCGATGAACCGCAGCTTCTTCGCAAGCCCGCCAAGTTCGCTCATTTCCAGCGTGCCGGTCTGATTGTAGATGTAGCCGCTCAAGCCAAACGTCAGCGCCGCGAGGAAGCCGTGCGCGATCATGATGACCACCGCGCCGGTCACGCCGATGAGGTTCAAGCTCGCGATGCCAAGGAAGATCATGCCCATGTGCGCCACGCTGGAGTTGCCGATGAGCAGATTGAGATTCTTCTGCCGCATTGCCACCCAGCCGACGTAAAGCACGTTGCCGAGGCAGAGCCACGCGAGGATTTGCATCCAACTTTGCGCCGCCTGCGGCATGAACGGCAGCGCCACGCGGATCAGACCGTAAAGCCCGAACTTCTTCAGCACGCCCGCGTGCAACATCGCCGTCGCGCTCGGCGCAGAACCGTAGCCCAATGCCGCCCACGAATGGAACGGCCAGAGCGACACGAGAATTCCGAATCCGAACAGCAGCAGCGGGAAGATGAAGTTCTGCGCGCTCGCGGCCATCGTGTGTTCGGCGAAATACTTCGTCAGCGTTGGGATGTCGAACGTGCGGACATCGGTGGGCAGTTGCAGATAAAGCGCGATGAGGCCGATGAGCGCCAGCAATGCGCCGATGCTCAGGTAGATCGTGATCTGGAACGTCGCAAAGTTCTTCCGCTCGCCGCGACCCCACACGCCGATCATGATGAACGTCGGTACGAGCGCGAGTTCATGGAAGAAGTAGAAGAAGAACAGGTCCGTGGACATGAACGCGCCGAGAATACCGCCGGTCATTACGAGCAGCAGGATATAAAACTCCTTCTCGCGCGTCTTGATCTCGAACGAGCAGCACGCCGCCGCAAACGCGACAATTGCGCCCATCAAGACCAGCCCGACGTTCAGGCCATCCACGCCGAACTTGCAGGCGATGCCGAGCGATTCCGCGCCCAGCCACGGAATTGTGCTGACGAACTTGTAGCCATTAGCGTCGGCCGTTGCGCCGTTGAACTGCCAGAACATCAGGATGCCGAGCAGCATGGTGACGAAAGTCACGCCCACCGCCACGGCGCGCATGATGACGGCAAAGTTACGCGGCACAAACGCCAGCGCGATTGCGGCGAGCAATGGCAACAGGAAAATGTAGGTCAGGGTCGTCATCTTTTTTAACGCAAAGGCGCAAAGACGCAAAGACGCAAAGGAAAACATTTCCTTTCTCCGCCTCTTTGCGCCTTTGTGTCATTGCGTTTATTCATTGCCACGAATTTCAATTGTTGTCCGTCTTGTCTTTGCGCTTCGGCTGCGGCTTAAAATCCAAGTCTTCCGGCAGACCATTCACTACCCGATGAATCCCGTGCTTCACGAGTCTTTCGCCGAAATTGATTACCAAACCCAACTTGAGACCGGTGAGACGCAAGTAAGTTTGCATCTGTGCCTCAAAAATCGGATTCCACTCGGTCACAGCTTTGTTGTCCACCAAGACCAAGCCCTCGACCTTCATGTCCAGACGGAGTGGTTTGCTCAACACGCGACCTTTATAGGTAATCCGCACTGGAAGCTGGCGCTCCACTTTCAAGCCGCGTAGTCGCAATTCTTCCGCCAAGGCTTCTTCATAAACATCCTCAAGCAAGCCCGGCCCACCGAGTTCGCGATGCACTTCAATCGCGGCGTCCACGATAATCTTGGCAATCTCGTTTTCGGTCATGCCAGACCACCTTTCTTAAACGCCAGCACGCCAACACGCCAACACGCAACGGGAAGGAAAATCCTTCCCTCTTTGCGTCTTTGCGTCTTTGCGCCTTTGCGTTGAATTCTCATGTCATTTCCCAAGCACGAACCACAGCACCACCGCCACACCGACCACGAATAGGAAGGCGTAGGTCTGGAGGTTGCCGGTCTGGGCCAGGCGCAACGCGCGGCCCGTCAAATCTGTTCCGCCGCGCACGAGGCCGAGGCACAGGCCTTCCACGATCCAGCGATCAATCCAGTCGGAAATCGTGGCGATGGCGTCATGGATGCGGATGACTGTGGCTTCGTAAATTTCGTCGAAGTAAAAGCGGTTCGCCATCGCGCGGGACAAACCTCCGAGCTTGGCAGGCAACGGATCGCTTTTTGCATTCGCGTAAAGTTTCCATGCGGCAAACAAACCAATCGCAAACGCCGCCAATCCACTACACGCGGCGACGGGAGCGTGTTGGAATGGATAAATCAACTGGGCCACGATGCCGTGCGGATGTTCTCCCTCAGACTTCAGTGCTCCCGCGAACAAACCTTCGATTCCGATGACGCCAGCGATGATGCTCAGGATGGCCAGAACGCGCAGCGGCCAGACCATGACGCCGGGAGATTCGTGTGCGTGATCCACGTCATGCGATTTGGCTTCACCGAAGAACGTCACGAACACCAAACGGAACATGTAGAATGTCGTCAAACCCGCGACTCCCACTGCTAGGATGAACAGCGGCAAGCTGTGATGATGCGCAGCGGCGAGAATCGCGTCCTTGGAGAAGAACCCGCTCAACGGCCAGACGCCCGCCAATGCCAGCGTTCCGACCATGAACGTCCAATAGGTCACAGGCATCTTCTTCCGCAGCGCGCCCATCTTCCAGATGTCTTGCTCATGGTGCATCGCGTGGATCACCGAACCGGCACCGAGGAACAGCAGCGCCTTGAAGAACGCGTGCGTGGTCAGGTGGAACATGCCTGCTTCTGGCGCAGCGAGGCCCACGCCCATGACCATGTAACCGAGTTGCGACAACGTCGAGTAGGCGAGGATGCGTTTGATGTCGTTCTGCTGAACCGCAATCAGCGCGGCGAGCAAGGCGGTGAATCCGCCAACCCACGAAATCACTGTGAGCGCATCCGGCGTGAAGATGAAGAACACGCGGCACAACATGTAAACACCGGCGGCCACCATCGTTGCGGCGTGGATGAGCGCGCTGACTGGCGTCGGGCCTTCCATCGCGTCCGGCAACCACACATGCAGCGGGAATTGGGCGGATTTACCGACCGCACCGCAGAAAATCAACAGGCCAGCAAGCATAGCTGCGCCACCCAGTGCCGCAGGATTGTCCTGAACGTAATGTTTGATGAGTTCAAAATTCAACGTGCCGTGCAACGTGACCCAGAGAATTAGGATGCCCAGCATGAAACCGAAGTCGCCGACGCGATTCGTCAGAAACGCCTTCTTCGCCGCGTCCGCCGCGCTCGCCTTCTCAAACCAGAAACCGATGAGCAGGTAGCTGGAAACACCGACGAGTTCCCAGAAGATGAACATCTGAAGGAAATTGTTCGAGAGAACGATGCCGAGCATCGAAAAGGTGAACAGGCTCAGGCACGCAAAGAAGCGCGAGAACGCCGGGTCGCCCTTCATGTAACCGATCGAGTAGATATGGATGAGGCTGCCGACGCCGGTGACGATCAACAGCATCATCAGGCTCAACGGATCGAGGCGCAGGCCGAAGTCCACTTGCAACGTGCCGAGATCAAGCCAGTTGATGGTGAATTCCTGCGGCGAAAACCGGAACGCGCGGAAGCAAAGCACTGTTGCGAAAAAGCCAATGACGATGGCACCGACGGACAAGGTGGCGCTGACCTTTTCGTTTTTCAGCGTGAACAGAGTGATGATTCCCGCCGCGACAAGCGGCAGGAACAGAATCACCCAAGGTAGAACTTCGTATTTCATCCGTCAGTATTTCATCGAGGTCAGGTCCTCCACATGCGCGGACTGGCGCTTGCGATAGAGCGCCACGATGAGCGCGAGGCCGACGGCGACTTCCGCCGCCGCCACGGTGATGATGAAAAACACCATCACCTGGCCGTTGAGATTGTCGTTGAACCGCGAAAAGGAAACGAGCGCGAGGTTCGCCGAGTTGAGCATCAACTCCAGCGACATGTAGATCACGATGAGGTTGCGCCGCGTGATAACGCCCAGCAAACCGAGCGCGAATAACAACGCGCTGACGATCAGATAATGTTCGAGTCCTACATTCATTACTTTTTAGCCGCGAAAGAACGCATAGATCGCAAAGAGAAAAGGCATGAGGCAAGCCAAACGGCCCAATCCTTCCTCACTCGCCTTGCCTTGGCTCAATACAAACTTGCGAATCTCAAACCGATACGAGCCGAAATTGATGAGCAAGCCGTGCTCAATCCGAGACGCTTTCAAATAGCCGAGCGTTTGCGCGACGTGTTCATCGGCGACTGACTTGGCGGCTTTCAACTCAACAATAAGGCGACCATCAATCAACAGATCAGCGAAGTATTCGCCAATGATCGTTCCATCTTCGTCTTGCACCTTGAGTGGATGCTGTTGCTTCACGTCGAATCCAGCTTTTCGAAGCCGATTCGCCAAGGCATTCTCATAGACTTTCTCCAAGTGTCCATTCGCGTGATAAACGTGAATGTCATAAGCCGTCTGCCTTACGATGTCGCACAAGTCGTTGATGGTCTTGGTTTGCATTTTTGATTCTCCTTTCTATGTGTTCTTTGCGTTCTTTTGCGGCTACTTCAGGTCTTTCTTGCTCAATAAAATCACTCCCACCATCGCCACGAGGAGCAGGATGGAAACGATTTCAAACGGCAACAGGTAATTCGTGAAGAGCATCTTGCCGAGCGTGGCGGTGTCGCCGACGGCTTTGGGCTCAGCCAAGTCTTTGCCGGGATTTGTCGCCAGTAGCGAGCGGACGAAGATGGCGACGATTGCGCCGACGGAAATCAAACCCGCCACCAACCCCATCAGCTTGATCTTGCGCCGTTCTTCTTCCTTCAAGTCGAGCAGCATGATGACGAATAAAAACAGCACCATGACCGCGCCCGCGTAAACCAGCACCTGCACCGCCGCGAGGAAGAACGCATGCAGCAACACAAACAACCCCGCCATCGAGATGATTGTCAGCACGAGGAACATCGCGCTCGTGACCGGGTTACGGCTGAAAGGATTCGCGACGACGAGCGCGCCGAAGATCAGCGTCAGCGCCGCCAAGACGTAAAATAGAATATCGGTTGCCATCTCTAAAAATTCCAAGCTCCAAGCTCCAAGCTCCAGAGAACATCCAATGACCAAACATCAAAGCCGCCGCGAACTCCGATTGGAGCTTGAGGTTTAGTGCTTCTCTGGATGTTGGATGTTGGTGCTTGGAGCTTCATCATCACACCTTCACCGGGAAATTTTCCTGCGCCTTCGCCTCTTCCGCTTTGTGCTTCCATTTCTGGACGCCAGCGTGCGTGCCGCCGAGCGCAAGGAGTTTTTCCTTGTTGTAAACCATTTCCGCGCGGCTCGTGCCGGTGAGCGAGTAATCCTTTTGCAGGAAGATCGCTTCCTCGGGGCAGACTTCCTGGCAAAAGCCGCAGAAGATGCAGCGAAGCATGTTGATCTCGAATTCCTTTGGCATCTTCTCCGCGTTCGCACGATCCGCGAGTTGTCCCGCCGGACCGGGCGGTGTGATCTTGATGGCTTTTGGTGGACAGACGAATTCGCAAAGCTGACAACTGACGCATTTGGTGCTACCTTCCTGATCCTTCACGAGATACGGCGCGCCACGATAACCCTCGGGTACGACCCATTTCTCTTCGGGATACTGCATCGTCACCTTCTTCTTGAAGAGGTGGCGCAGCGTGACTTTGAACCCGCCGATGATGGCCGGCAGGTAAAGCCGCTCGAACAGATTCAATGGTTTGCGTTTGACGATCATGTTATTTGCCGCTTTGCCACCAGAGCCAGATGGCGGTGATCAAAATGTTTGCCAGCGCGACGGGAATGAACCGCCGCCAGCCCAAGTCCATGAGTTGATCGTAACGGAAACGAGGCCACATCCAGCGAATCCACACGAACAACACGAGGAATAGGAAAACCTTCCCGAGGAAAATGCCAATGTGCAGCAAGCCGCCGAGCAGCGTGGTCGCCGCTTGATCCAGGCCGAACCACGGCAACGTCCAACCGCCGAAGAACAGCGTCACCATGATGGCCGACACCAGAATCATGGCCGCGTATTCGCCCATGAAGAACATCGCGAACTTGATGGAGCTGTATTCGATGTTGTAACCGCCCGCGAGTTCCTGCTCGGCTTCCGGCAAATCGAACGGTGTGCGATTCGTTTCCGCGAACGACGCGACGAGGAAGATACAGAACGCGAGGAACGTCATCGGCGTTTGGAACACGAACCAATTCGGCAGGAAGCCGAGTTGCGTGCCGGTCTGCGCGGTGATGACATCGCTCAGGTTCAGGCTGCCGACGTAGAGGAAGATCGGGATGACGCTCATGCCCATCGCGATTTCGTAGGAAATCATCTGCGCGGTCGAACGGATGCCGCCGAGGAAGGGAAACTTGGAATTACTCGCGTAGCCCGCCAGGACGATGCTGTAAACGCCCAGCGACACGATGCCGAACGTGTAGAGGATGCCGACGTTGAGATCGGCGAGCACCATCTTCTGCCCGCCGAGATTTGAGCCGAACGGAATGACCGCAAGGTTCAAAATCGCCGGGATGAGCGCGATCATCGGCGCCAGTGTGAACAAAACTTTGCGCACATGCGCGGGCGTCATTTCTTCCTTGAAGAAGGCTTTGATGCCGTCCGCAGCTGGTTGCAACAAACCGAATGGTCCGACGCGGTTCGGTCCGATGCGGTCTTGAATCCACGCGCACAGCCGACGTTCGAGCACGACCGTGTAAGCCACCATGGTCATCATGATGGCGAAGCACGCGACCGCCTTGATGCTCGTGAAGAGCAGCAGGCTTTGCGTAGGGCTCAAACCTTCGAGCCAGTTATTGACGCTTTCGATCATTTCAAATCTTTAATCTCGTAGCAGCGGACGTCGGTCCGCTCATTCTTCAAGTCAGAGCCGACTCACGTCGGCTGCTACCAATAAATCAAATCTTCACCGTCACGCCCGTATCCCCAAGGCCAGCCCACGTGAGGCCGTTGAACGCGGGAACATCCTTTGCCATCTCGTTGAACAATCCTTCGATGGTCAGGAAACCGTTCTTGCCGGTGACGTTGTAAACCAGGTCGTGCAGGAAATCCCATTCGGCGCGGGCCTCGCCCTGCGGCTGGACGGCTTGCAGGAACTTTTGCACGCGGCCTTTCGTGTTCGTAAACGAACCGCGCTTCTCCGCGTGCGCGCAGCCGGGCAAAACGTAGTGCGCCGCCGAGGTCGTGGCGTTTGGCAAAATGTCGCTGACGATGAGCGTGTCCAGCTTGCCGAGCAATTCCGTGCTGATGCCGTGCTTCGTGACGTCCTCCCCGAAGACGATGAGAGTCTTGATCGCGCCCTTCGCAATGCCGGCGGCGATCTTGGGCAAATTGATTCCCATCTCGCTGAAGCAAATGCCGGTGAGCCGCGCGCCGTTCGTGTTTGGATTCTTGTCCGCACTAACGAGGAGTTTGTCGGCATCGCCAGTGCGTTCGACGGAATCGCTAAGCGCGCCAAGCTTCGTCTTGAGCTTGCTGATCAACCAAAGCTCTTCGTTTGTCTGGCGAGCTGAGGCGACAATGGCGACCGAACCTGCCGGAGCTTGCTTGAGTTTGTCAGCAATCTCCGAGAGCGCTGCGGTCCAAGAGGATTTTTGTCCGCGCACCAAAACATCCTTGAGTCGGTCCGCGCGATGAATCCACTTGAAGTTCAAGCGACCGGCGTCGCACATCCATGGGCCGTTGACGGCGTCGTTGTCGCGGGGCGTGTAGCGGTAAATCTTTTCCTCGCGCGAGCTGATGAGGACGTTGCAGCCCGTCGCGCAACTCGTGCAGACGCTCTTGGTTTCCTTAAGAAACCACACGCGCATCTGAAAACGAAAATCCTTCGACGTCAACGCACCGACGGGACAGATGTCCACGGTATTGAGCGTGTAGTTGTTGTCGAACGGGAGGCCGGGGAACGTGGCAATCGTGTTGTAACTGCCGCGATTCACGATGCCGAGCGCGTCGTCGCCGGCGACATCCTTGGTGAACCGGATGCAGCGCGTGCAAAGAATGCAACGCTCGGCGTCCAGCATGATGCGCGGTCCGAGATCAACGGCCTTTGGCTTATGAACCTTCGCCTCGACGAACCGACTCGCGCTCTGGCCGTAGTCCACGGAATATTCCTGGAGCTTGCATTCGCCGGCCTGGTCGCAGATCGGACAATCGAGCGGGTGATTGATGAGCAGTGATTCGAGCACGCCTTCGCGCATCTGCTTCACGCCGGGTGTGCTCGTGTAAATTTCCATGCCCGGCGAAATCGGCGTCGCGCAACCGATGGCGGGACGCGGCGATTTCGCGATCTTCGGCGTGCCGTCGGGATTCATCACCGGCTTGCGATCCGGGCCGAGTGCGGGCGTGCCGAACTCGACGAGGCACATGCGGCAATTACCAGCGACTGGCAGCTTCGGATGATAGCAATAATGCGGGACGTCCTTCTTCGCGATGTCGCACGCCTGCAGCATCGTGGTGGGCGCGAACTTGCCCTGCCAATCCGGCGTGAGCTTTGGCACTTCGACTTCGCGCCCGTCCACCTTGACCTTGATCTTTTCGATCGCAGGCGGCGCGGGCTTAACTTCAGTTGTAGGTGCGGCGGACATCGAAATCAGTGTGGTGCAGCGGCCAATTCTTTTTTGCCAGTCGTGGCTTCCTTCGCGCGACGTTCTTCATCCGCTGCGCCTTTGGCGACGAATTCATCTTTGAACTTCGCGACGAAACTTTGCACGGGCCACGAGCAGGCTTCACCGAACGCGCAAATCGTCTTACCGCCGGGAATGTTGTCGGCGATCTTCACGAGATATTCCGCATCCTGCTTGCGGCCTTCGCCGTGCGTGAGGCGATGGAGCGTCTTGCTCATCCAGAGCGAACCTTCGCGGCAGGGCGTGCATTGGCCGCAGCTTTCGTGGGCGTAAAACTCGGAGAGATTCGCCAGCGCGCCGACGATGTCCACGCTGTCATCAATCACGATGATCGCGCTCGAACCGCTCATCGTGCCGGCTTGCTGGAGCGAATCGAAATCATACGGCAGATCGAGCATGTCGGTTTCCACCTCGACGTCTTTGCCTTCGACCTTACGCTTGAGTTTGAACTTCTCGCCCGCCTTCAAAACCTTCGAGGACGAACCACCGGGGATGACGGCTTTAAGTTTTCGTCCATCCAGCAAACCGCCGCCGAATGCGGGATCGTTGATGAGTTGACCGATGGTGGCTTTGCCGACTTCAATTTCGTAATAGCCGGGGCGTTTCACCTGGCCGCTCAAGCTCACGATGCGCGTGCCGGTGTTGTTCGGTGTGCCGAGCTTCGCGAACTCCGCGCCGCCCATCGTGACGATGTGCTTCACGTTGCAGAGCGTCTCGACGTTGTTGACGATGGTCGGGCACATGTAGAGCCCGAGCACGGCTGGGAAATACGGCGGCTTGATGCGCGGATAAGGCCGCTTGCCTTCGAGCGATTCGATGAGGCCGGTTTCCTCCCCGCAGATGTAAGCACCCGCACCGCGATGAACGTGAATCTCCAGATCGTAACCGCTGCCAAGAATATTTTTGCCGAGGAAATTTTTCGCGCGCGCTTCCTTCAACGCCGCGTTCAGGAGTTTTGCGCCCTTGGGCATTTCGCCACGAATGTAAATGTAGGCGAGCTTCACGTCGTTCGCGAAGCACGAGATGATCATGCCCTCGATGAGCTGATGCGGGTCTTTGTGGATGATCTGGCGATCCTTGAACGTGCCGGGCTCGGATTCGTCGGCGTTGCAGATGAGATAAATCGGCTTGCCGCTACGACGGTCAACGAAGCTCCACTTGAGTCCGCACGAAAAACCAGCACCGCCGCGACCGCGCAAACCAGAGAGTTTCACGTCATCGCGAATCTGTTCCTGCGGCGAGGCTTTCTTGCCGTCCGGCAAATCCTTGGGCTGGATGGCGAGCGCTTTCTTGAGCGCGTCGTAGCCGCCGTGCCGCAAATAGCATTCGATGTCGGGCGTGTAACCCGGGTTATCGAGATGCTTGAGGATGAGTTTGAACTCTTGCGGCATATCAGTTTCTTGACTCCGAAAGGGAAATATCTAGGCTATGCCACACGTCGGTTTGCCCGATGGTGTAACGGTAGCACAGCAGACTCTGAATCTGTTTGTCATGGTTCAAATCCATGTCGGGCAACCACTCTCCATTTGCGATTTCGGATTTACGATTTACGACTTTCATCGGCAGCCTCCGATGATTTCGTCGGCTTTCGCATTGCTCACGCCTTCGTGGAAATCTTCATTGCACATCATGACCGGCGCCATGCCGCAGCCAGCGAGACACTCGACGAATTCAACCGAGAACTTTCCGTCCTTTGTCGTTTGCAAACCGTGCGCGTGCGGGTCGAGGCCGAGCTTGGTGCAAAAGTGTTCGTGCAATTTGTGCGAGCCGCCCAGCGCGCAACTCAGCGTGCGGCAAACTTTGATCTGATGTTTGCCCGGCGCGGTTTGCCGGAACATCGGATAAAACGTCACGAGTTCGTGGACGTTGATCGGTTGCAAGCCGAGTTTCTTGGCGACCCATTGCGTGGCTTCCGGTGAGATGTGGCCGAAGTGTTCCTGCAACGCGTGCAGCAACATGAGCGACGCACTGCGCTTCACAGGGTAATGCGTGATCAGCTCGTCAATCTCGGCTTCTAAGTTGGCTGGAACGGTGAAACTCATCGGTCACATTCTCCCATCACAAAGTCAAACGAACCCAGGATCGAAACCGTGTCGCTCATCATGTGGCCAGGCAACAGATGCGACAGAATGCTCAGGTTCACGAACGAGGGGCTGCGAATCTTCATCCGATACGGCGTGCCGCCGCCCCGACTGTTGATGTAAAAACCGAGTTCGCCCTTCGGATTTTCGTGCCCGAAATAAATTTCGCCGGGCGGACAGTTCATGCCCTGTGTCACGAGCATGAATTGATGAATCAACTCCTCCATGCTCGACATCACCTTGTTCTTCGGCGGCAAAACAATTTTGCCATCGGCCACGTTGACCGGCTCCTTCGATTTGTTCTCGAAGCCGCCGGGAATTTTGTCGAGGCACTGATGAACGAGGCGGACGCTCTGGCGCATTTCCTCCATGCGCACGAGGTAGCGGTCATAGCAATCGCCGACCGAGCCGAGCACCACGTCGAATTGCAGTTCCTTGTAGCAAAGATACGGCTGCGCTTTGCGGAGATCGTAATCCACGCCGCTGCCGCGCAAGTTCGGGCCGCTTAAGCCGAAATCAATGGCCTCCTCCTTCGAGATGACGCCGACGTCGCGCGTGCGATCCACCCAGATGCGGTTGCGGGTGAGCAGCATCTCGACCTCGGCGATGTTGACGACGACTTTGTTGAGGAACTTGCGCACCGCGTCGCACCAACCGGGCGGCGTGTCGCGCGAAACGCCGCCGATGCGTGTGTAACTGGTCGTGAACCGCGCGCCGGTGAGGGATTCGCAGAGGTTGTAAATTTTTTCGCGCTCCGTGAACGTGAGCAAGAAAACCGTCATCGCGCCCACGTCCATCGCGAAACAGCCGACGCCGAGCAGGTGGGACGAAATGCGCGCCAGTTCAGCGCAAATCACGCGGAGGTATTGGCAGCGCGGCGGAAGTTTGTCGTGGATGCCGAGGAGTTTTTCGACCGCGAGCGCGTAGGCGACGTTGTTCGCCATCGGCGCGAGATAATCCAGCCGATCCGTGTAAGGGATGAACTGGGTGTAGGTCATGTTCTCGGCGATTTTTTCGTCGCCGCGATGCAGATAGCCGATGTCGGGAATCGCCTTGGTGATGATCTCGCCATCCAGTTCCAGAATGATGCGCAACACGCCATGCGTGGACGGATGCGACGGCCCCATGTTGAGGACCATCTTTTCGCCCTGCATGTCCTGCAAATCTTCAGCCGGCGGAAAAGACCGCGCCACCGCTGCCGCTTTGGCAGCAGAGTCGCGAATCTCAATTTCTTGTACTTCGGGCATTAGCTTTTTGGCGTTTGATTCTGCACGCGCATGAACAAAAAAATAAGCCCGACAGCATTAAGCGCGAGCAAGCCGTAAACGCAGATGTTCTCCACAAGCTGCTTGTGATTGAACGCCGCTTTTTCCCGTAACCAAGCGGCTTCATTCTCCGTTGTCGGAAGTTTTTGCCAATCATCGTAGGCTTGTGCTCTGCTTTTAAGGCTAACAAAGGGTGAGACTGGCGAAATAGCGATCATGACCAAGCATACTTCAAGCACAATTAAGGTGAGGAGAAGCAGTTTCATTTTCCTGATTTATCCTCCGCCATTCGCACGCGCGGCTCGCGTTCAATTGCATCCTTGCCGCCCGGTGCGGTGACGAACGGCCCGCCTTCAATCGGCGCGGTCTTGGTAAACGCGATGTCCGGCAAATCGGTCGGTTTGCCACCCAGCGGGAAATCTTTGCGCAACGGAAAGTAGGGATAGCCCTCCCACATGATGATGCGGCGCAAATCAGGATGACCGCGAAAGCGGACGCCCATCATGTCGTAAATCTCGCGCTCGTGCCAATCTGCCGTCCGCCAGACGCTCGTGACCGTCGGGAGCTTTGATTTCTCCTCGGAAACCGATGTTTTGAGGCGAAGGTAAGTTCCGTTACCGATACCGTAGAGTTCGTAAACAATGGTCCATCGAGGATCTTCCCCGTAATTATCAATGCTGGAAACATCCGCGAGAAAGTCGAAGCCAAGTTCTTTCTTGGCGAAAGCACAAACCTCGACGATGCGCTCGGCATCCGCGACGTTCAGCGTGATTTCGCCTCGAAACTCTGCGGGCGCAGAGATGAGTTCCCCGAATTTCTCCCGGAGTTTGTTGGCGTAGTCCGTCGCGTTCACTTCGAGGAATTAAACTTTGGCTGGTAGCGGGGTTAGTTTCTTCAAGTTGCTGACGGTCGGTTCGCGTGAAATCTGGTTTTGCAATTTCATCAGCGCGTCAAGCAGGGCTTCAGGTCGCGGCGGGCAACCGGCCACATAAACGTCCACCGGAATGATTTGATCCACGCCCTGCAACACGGAATAGCTGCGATACATGCCGCCCGTCGAGGCGCACGCGCCCATGGCGATGACGTATTTCGGTTCGGCCATCTGGTCGTAAATGCGCTTCACCGCCAGCGCCATTTTGTAGGTCACCGTGCCGGCAACGACCATGCAGTCCGATTGCCGGGGCGAAAAACGCATGACTTCCATGCCGAATCGCGAAATATCAAACCGGCTCGCGCCCGTGGCCATCAATTCAATGGCGCAGCACGCCAAACCCATCGGCATCGGCCAGATGGAGTTTTTGCGAAACCAGTTCAGGGCAGCATCCACTCTGGTGTGAATTACATCGCCCTCAATGTTCCGGTCGTAGCCGAATTCGGTGGTCTGAGTCATGGGAACGGGCGTCAGGTTGCGACGCAACGGAAGGTTAGCAATCGAGTTGCAGGCTAGCAAGCCGGTTTCGTTCGTCGCCGTCAGTTCAACAGAGCAACTCTCGCCACTGTCGCACTTCGCCTTGAACTAAACGACGTAAACAGCTCACTGGGGCAAAAAAACGAGCGGGCATGGAGTGACACACGTTTTCAACTCCATGCCCGCCCCTTCCGCACGGAAGGTAATACCAGCCTGAATTCTCACGTCGCGTTAAGCGCTGCGATTTTTTTGGCTGACGTGGACAATGTACCCGGCGAATGGCGTATGGCAAAACGTTTTTGCTCACACAATCATTCGGACGATCATTTCATAACACTTCAACAGGACATTTTGGCAAAGCGTCCAGGAATGCCTGTCCGTATTGTTTAGCAAGTACGCGGTTGTCCAAGATTACAACTATGCCCGAATCCGTCTTCGTCCGAATCAACCGCCCCACACCCTGGCGAAATTTCAAGATCGCCTCGGGCAACGAGAATTCTCCGAAGGAATTTCCTCCACGCGCTTCAATCGCCTCGATGCGCGCTTCAATAAGCGGATGGTCAGGCACGGCGAACGGAAGCCTGGTGATGATGACGTTGCTCAAAGCCTCGCCAGGTACATCCACGCCCTGCCAGAAACTGTCCGTGCCAAAGAGCACCGAGTCCACGTCGTCCTTGAACTTTTCCAGCATGGTTGAACGCGGCGTGCCTGTGCCTTGCACGAAAAGTGCGAGGCCGAGATCGTCAAAGAAACGTTGCATTCTTCCAGCCAGTTCCTGCATGAGCTTGTAGCTGGTAAAGAGGACGAAAGCCTTGCCGTGAGTTTGCCGGATAAAATGCTCGATCCACTTTTCCAAAGCGTCGGCGTAACCGGCATCACGCGGGTCCGGCATCTTCTTCACCGTGAACAGTTTCATCTGCTTCTCGTAATCGAACGGTGTGCCGACCTGCAACATCGTGGCTGATTCAGCACCAACGCGTCGGGTGAAGTAGTTCAGGCCAGACTGGTCGTTCGGTTTTCGAGGCTTGCGCGTTGTGCGTTTGGCAACCTCCTCGTTCTCGGCTGAACTTTGAATCTTGGCCTTCCCACCCGGCACCGATACCGAAAGCGTCGCACTCGTCATCACGATACTCGTATCGCTCTCGAACAACCGCCGTCGAAGATAATCCGCCACATCCACAGGCGCGGCGTTCAGCGAAAGGTTACGCTGGGTTTTTCCCGTGCGCTCCACCCAATAGACATGCTCAGGTACGCTCTGACTCAGAAATTCCGCGACCTCGGTTTTAAGTTCACCCAGTCTCCGATTGCATTCCACCAGCTCCTGCCCGATGTCTTTGTCGTCGCTCAATTTGACCAGCTCACTTACGGCTTCGCGCAACCGCTGGATCGGCAGGGTAACGTTGTCCTTGACGAGTTCCGCGCGACGAATGCGCAGTTCCTTCCACTCGCGCCTCTTTTGCGAAGCAGTGCGACCTCGAGCACCGTAGTTTTCGGACCCGCTATGCTGCTGGTTCATTTCCTCACACGCGGCCTCAACGCTCTCAAAAAACTTGTCCGACTCACTCAAGATGTCCGCCACCAGCTTCACGGAGTTTCCGCTGCGCAAGATGGCGAGCAGGCCCTTTTCCGTGCGCGGATTCCACAGGCGGTTCAGTGCATAACGCACCTGACCGCTCGACACGCTCAAGCCGATGTGCCTCGACGCCACGCTTTCCATCGTGTGCGCCTCGTCGAAGATCACGAAGTCGTTCTTGAACAGGATGCCGCCCTCCTGATCTTCGTCCACGCCGCCGAGCAACGTGAAGAACAGCGTGTGGTTCAACACCAGCACGTCTGATGACAGTATGCGATTGCGTGCGCGCTGAAAAAAACAGATGCCGTGGTCTTTGCTGAAGTCAGACTGGTAACCGCACACTTTCGGCGAGCATAGTCCTCGTTCCGAACAGACCTGTCCCCAAACCTTCTGATCAGGTTCGATCTCAAAGTCCGAAAGGCTGCCGTCCTTGGTTTCCTTGGACCACTCGTAGATGCGCTGTAATTCCTCAGCCTCGGACGACGTGAACAGATTGCCGCTTTGCTGCATTGCCTTTTGCAGCCGGCGCGTGCAGAGATAATTCGCGCGGCCCTTGAGCATCGTGAAAGCGAACTTCACCGGCTCGGGCAGTGAACCAAGCACCCCCGCGAGCAACGGCAGGTCTTTTTCCGTCAGTTGCTCCTGCAAGTTGATTGTGTGCGTCGAGACAACAGCTTTTTTTCTTTGCGAAACCGCAAACAGTATTGCCGGAATGAGATACGCGAGCGATTTGCCGACACCCGTACCTGCCTCCACTGCGAGATGGCCGCGGCTCTGCAACGCCTGCGCCACCGCCATGGCCATTTCCTGCTGCTGCGGACGAAACTCGAAGTTGCTCGCCTTGGAAAGAATCCCCGACGGGGAAAAAATGTTCTCCACCTGCGCCACCAGGTCGGCACCGGCGGGTTGATGTTCAACGATTGAAATCATTTGGTTCACTTCATCACACTGACGCGGGGAGACTGGCAGAGGATGACGCACGAAACAAATCTTTGCGCGAATCGGCATTCTTTTCTTTCACTGGCCCGGGCCGGCTGCTAGATTCATTGCAGTCCTTGAAAATCAGATAATCATCCGGCTATGAAGAAAATTTTCCTCGTGGATGACGACCCCATCTTGCTGCGGGTCTATAAACAGAAGTTGGCGTCGGGAGGCTTCGACGTGCATACTGCCGCCGACGGACTTGAGGCTGTCAGAACGCTCAGCACAGGAAATCCCGATCTGGTCATCCTTGACCTGATGATGCCCAAACTTTCCGGGGTGGACGTGCTCAAGTTCATCCGCTCGCATCCAAAGATCGCGAAAGTCCCCGTGATCGTAATGACGAATGCTTTCATGAGTGATCAGGCGCGCGCGGTCAATACCCTCGGCGTTGCGCGGGCCATCGTCAAAGGTGACTGCACTCCTGCCCTGATGCTGGAGATCATTTGTCAGATACTCGGCGTGGAATCTTCTCCGCCGGGCGACGTTGAATCCGAACCGGAAACTCCAGCCATCGCGGACGAAGCAACTGTTCCGGAAGCCGCCCTCCCCATGTCTCCGGAAGATATCCTCGAATCCACCCGGGCCACGCTTTCAGCATTGCGTGCGGCACATCAGGAATTCTTTCGCGACGACACGCCCGCGGGGCGTGCGCATCATCTTCACCAGCTCTACAAGCAGGTGCATCATCTCACGTCCAACGCGGCGCTGGCGCAATGCCATCAGGTTTCACTGTTGGGTGGCGCATTCGAGGCAATGACCTATGAATTGCTCGACAAGCCCCAGTTCATCAACCCGTCCACCATCCGCACGATTGCGTCCGCAGTGGATATGCTGGCGGTGCTGATGGAAGATGCGCGTCAAACACAAAATCCTGAACCGCTCACCGCACAGGTGTTGATTGTGGACGATGACCCGCTGGCATTGCGCATCGCGCAAGTAGCCATGGGGCGCGCCAAGCTCAACTCGCGCTCCACAGAGCGACCGCTGGAAGCGCTCGATATGATGTCAACCGCCCAGTACGATCTCATCCTGCTCGATGTGGAAATGCCCCAGATGACCGGCTTCGACCTGTGCCGCAAACTGCGCGGAATTCCAGGTTATGAAACCATTCCCGTCATCTACGTCACTTCTCACAGCCACTTTGAGTCGCGCGCCAAGAGCATTCTCGCAGGCGGAAACGATCTGATCGCCAAACCGGTCTTCCCCATCGAACTGGCTGTAAAATCTGTGTTGCACATCCTGAAACACCGCCGAGGCACGATCGGACTACCGGCGGAGCCGGTAGCATAGAGTTTTTTGCAAGCCCGACTTTGCAGTTTCCGGTCGGGCCTTGATGGTTCTTGCAAAATTCGAGAACCGCAACACGCAGGCGTGCAATAACCGATTTCCTGATGATGAAAGCAAAAACCTCGAACGCTCCCGCGTTGGTCCGTCACGAAGGGGATTCGCCCAAAGAGCGCAGCACGTGCGGCTGGCGACATCTCCTGATCAGCCGCCAGGACCAGGATCAGGGAGTGGCGGCGTGGGCACACGCGGTGGACATTGACGGGGCTCGCGCGCATTTCCACAAACACAGCACGGAGCTTTATTACGTGCTCGAAGGCGAAGGCACGGTGACGTTGGACGGTGCGGAGCATTCCGTGCGCAAAGGTTCAGTCGTCCACATCCCGCCGGGCGTGGTGCACAGCGCCAAGGGCCGCGTGCGCGTGCTGGTAGTCGGCATTCCAGATATCGCAGAGGACGATCTCTTTTTTCCAGAGACGGAGCAGTCGGATGGGTGCAAAGGAGATTCCAAGTGAGCGACACGATCCGTTGGGGGATTCTAGGCACGGGCAAGATCGCGCGCAAATTCGCGGATGGGTTGAAGGTTCTTCAGGATGCAAAGCTGATGTCCATTGGCTCGCGCACTGGCTCTGCCGCGGAGAGGTTTGGCGCGGAGTTCTGCGTCCCGCACTGTCACGCCAGCTACGAAGCGCTCGTTGCTGATCCGGAGGTGGAGATGATCTACGTGGCCACGCCGCATTCCTGTCACAAGGAGAACACACTCCTGGCGCTGGCCGCAGGCAAACCTGTGCTGTGCGAAAAACCGTTCACCATCAACGCACGCGAGGCGGAGCAGGTCATCGCATTTGCGAGAGAGAAGAAAGTCTTTCTCATGGAGGCCATGTGGACGCGGTGTTTCCCGTTGATGGCAAAACTGCGGGCGTTGCTGGCGGCGAAAGTGATCGGCGAGACACGGATGTTGACGGCGGACTTTGGATTTTGGGCGGAGTATCACGAGGAGGAGCGGTTGTTCAATCGGGAGTTTGGGGGCGGAGCATTGCTGGATGTTGGTGTTTATCCGATCTCGCTGGCTTCAATGATTTTTGGATCGCCTACCCGGATCGTCAGCCTTGCACACCTGGGCCGCACAGGCGTGGACGAAGAAGGGGCGATCCTCCTGTCACACGCACAAGGCCAGATGGCCGTGCTCTCGACGGCGATCCGGTTGGAGACGCCGCACGAGGCAATCATCCTCGGCACGAAGGGACGCATCAAGATTCACAGCCCCTGGTGGCGACCTACTGTGATGACGCTGTCTCGCGAAGGAGTTGCGGATGAGGTCATGGAATTTCCACCGGCAGGAAACGGCTATGAGTATGAAGCAGCCGAAGCAATGAACTGCCTGCGCGCAGGAAAACTGGAGAGCGATGTGATGCCGCTAAATGAAACGCTGGCCGTCATGAAAACCATGGATGCCGTCCGCGCCCAGTGGGGATTGAAATATCCGATGGAGTAGGTTGCATGTCTTCTGGCAAAGTGGGGCAGGCAATCCCGGACAAACATCAACACATCATTCGACCGATATGAAATCTTCAAGAAAACCGCGGCCAACACCAGTTACGCCTGCTGACGGAGTGAGCCGGCGCGAAGCCCTCAAGAGCGTGGCAGGGCTCGGCGCCATAGTCGCTCTGTCAGGCTGCTCACATCTCGGCGAAGGTAAGACGGCAAAGAGCCACGGCAATCCCATCCAACGCGAAAATGAAAAGCACGGCACACGCGATTGGATGCTCCAAAACACGCGCATTGATCCGGCAACGAAGTATCGTTGTCCATGGATCGAAGGTTATTGTTCTCGCACGAGTGTTCGTGCGGGCGAGACGATTAGTTTTCACGTGAGCACCAATCCAGCCTCGTCATTCAAGCTGGAGATTTACCGGATGGGTTATTACGGCGGAACAGGCGGGCGACACGTCAAGAGCCTTGGGCCTTTTGCCGGGCAGATTCAGCCGGATCCGATCATCGGATCAAACCGTGTGCGCGATTGCAAGTGGTCAGCTTGTGCTTCCCTCACAATTCCGCACGATTGGGTGAGCGGTGTCTATATCGGTAAACTGACCGCCGAACGTGAGCAGTTGCAAAGCTACGTAATCTTCATCGTGCGCGACGACCGCCGAGCCGACTTTATTTTCCAATGTTCCGACACGACGTGGCAGGCTTACAACCGCTGGCCGGATCAATTTTCACTTTATGACGACGGCAAGGACCAGTGGTATTGGGGCGGCGGAGTGGACGTCAGTTTCAACCGGCCTTACGGAAAATACTGTCAGATCTTCGACGCCCCGCTTTCCACAGGCTCGGGCGAATGGTTTCTGTGGGAGTTTCCCCTCGCCTACTGGATGGAGTCGCAAGACTGCGATGTCACTTACATTTCAAACCTCGACACGCACAGCGACCCCAAAGGACTTCTGCGGGCCAAGGGATTTTTGTCCGTCGGCCACGACGAGTATTACTCGATCGAGATGTTCAACAACCTCAAGGCAATCATCGCCGCGGGTCGGAGTGTCGCATTTCTTTCCGGCAATACCTGCTGTGGTCGCATCAATCCGCGCCCGGACACTCGCGGCGTGTCGAACCGCATCTTCGGGCGACAGGGCGTGTACGGGCCGCCGGGTGGCACGCGCGATTTTGTGGCAATGAAAACACTCCCGCATGACCGGCCTTACGCGAACGAACTGGTCGGCGCACACAGCACCGGAGTAGTGACCGGCGGCGCAGACTGGATTTGCACGCAGCCGGATCATTGGGTTTTTGCCGGCACAGGAATGAAACAAGGCGAAGGTATTCCCGGCCTCGTTGGCTGGGAGTGGCACGGCGATCCGGCGAATCTTCCCGGGCTTCAAATCCTCGCCACCGGCCCGACACAAGACGCGCCAGGAAAACTCAACGGCGGTATTTACACCGCGACGATTTATCCCGGGCCGAAGGGCAATTTCGTTTTCAACGCATCAACCTGTTGGTGGGCGGATGGCATCTCCGAACCGCCGGGCTATGTCCGGCCTTCGGTCTATACTTCGCCAAAAGGTCCCGACGCCCGGGCACAGCAGATCACGCGGAACATTCTGGAACGGATGCGACGCGGTTGAATGTCGAGTTGTCCTTGCTGCGACACTTTTGAATCACGCAATCACTGCGGCGCGAGCAGCAGCTTCCGCATGGCGCTCATCAACACCTGCTCGACCTCCGGGGCAACATTGGACGAGGACGGGCTGGTTTCGTAACCGCCCTGGTCATACGCGATGGCTGTCCCGACGTACGCCGGAGCATAATCGCCGTAACCCGCCACTGCCACGAACAAGTCCTTGCGGGCGGCCTTGGCCGCGAGTTGATATTCCACAAAGGTTTCGCCCGGCAGATGGAGAATTCGCGCCGTGCCCAGGCCAAGACAAGTGATATCAATCTTGTGTCCGTCGCGGCAACGTCTCAGCCATGCGAGACGCGGAGCATTGCCTTGTGCGATGAATTCCTTGTCCCGCGCGGCAAGCTGCGATTCAAGTTTCTTCAGCGACAGATGTTTGGCGGGAGGCAAGAAAACCGATTCCACGTTCCATGTCACATTACTTGCGGCGATGGGTTGGCGACGCGTGTTCTCCCAGGCGCGGCGCATGCCATCGGCGAGTCGCTCTGCGAGCACCACACGATTTTCCGGCGATCCGTCATTGTACTTGCCGGCGCCGATATTCCCGCCTGCACCGTTGAAATGAACATGCAACGCAAGTGGTGACGTCATTTGCCTGAAGAAACGAGCCACGCCGGGAAAATCAGGGTTCGGAATTCCAGTGCGATAATAACTCTGCGGATGCGTCGCGTAATAACTCAGCACCGCCACGGGCTTCTCTCCGTTCCAAAAGCTCACGAGCGATAATGCCGGATCAATAACACCCTCGGGCTCGGCTCGGACTTTGGGATCGGTAGTGGCCGTCCACCGCGTGTCACGGACCTTTCCGTCCGGACCAAGGATGCGCCGGTTCGAGGCGACCTTTTCAACCTTGGCTTCACCCAGGCCCAGATGGGTGATGGGTTGTGCGCACGGCAAGGCTTCGCGAATGGCGGTCTCCAAACTGGAAATCACCTGCCGTTGAAACCGTCCTTCATAAGGCCCGGCATCGAAGCCCGCCTGTTTAAGAATCTTCTCGGCGGAGAAGTCGCAGTCTGGCGCGTCATGCTGATGCAGAGAGTGAACCGTGACGCGTTGTGCCGACGTTCTAGCGGCGCGTGCCAGCGATTCGCGGAAAGCATCGTGCCCTTCATTGGCGATACCGATCCAGTCAACTGCGCACAAGACAATCGGCTCACCGGCACCCAACAAAACGATCCCACGGGCACGCAATCCAAGATCCCAGCGATTCGTGACATGGTCGTACGCCATCATGTCACCGATGGGAGGCGTGGCATCCACGTCAAAAACTGCAAGCCGCAGGCCTGCGTTGGTGGCATTGGTGGGCGCGGCTGATTCCGCAGCATTCGCGCCCGGAGCGAGAGTTAACAGCGCGCAAAAGACGAAAAGGAAATATCTGAACATGGCCGAAGGTTAATCGCGATGGAGTCCAAAATGCCAGTGCCGATAGTGCCCAAGTAAAACTGCATACGTACATACGGAGAACGAATCATCACGCCATTTTCTTTCCTTGATTTCCGCCGCGTTCACCAGTTCCCTTGCTCTTGCTGGAATCAAACAGGAATTCATACCATGGCCTACAAAGACGTCACACCACCCACAGGCGGAAAAATCTCCATTCAAGCCGGCAAACTCAAGGTGCCGGAGAACCCCATCGTTCCATTCATTCGCGGCGACGGCACCGGGCCGGACATCTGGGCGTCCAGCGTGCGCGTGTTTGATGCCGCAGTGCAGAAAGCCTACGGTGGCAAGCGAAAGATTTCATGGTTTGAAGTGTTCGCGGGCGAAGCATCGAAGAACAAATTCGACAACTGGCTTCCCGATGACACCGTCGAGGCGTTCCGCGAATACCTCGTCGGCATCAAGGGCCCGCTCACGACGCCCGTTGGCGGCGGCATCCGTTCACTCAATGTCGCGTTGCGCCAGATGCTGGATCTCTACGTGTGCCTGCGACCCGTGCAATGGTTCACTGGCGTGCCCTCGCCCGTGAAACATCCGGAGAAGGTGAACATGACCATCTTCCGCGAAAACACGGAGGACATTTATGCCGGCATTGATTATCAGGCAGGTTCGGTTGAGGCGACGAAGATCATGGAGCTGCTCGAAAAGGAACTTCCTGCTGCATTCAAAAAAATCCGCTTCAACACCAAAGAGAAGGCGAAGGAATTTTGGGATGCGGTCGGTTTGAAGGATTTTCCGACCGACGTGGCGGTGGGCATCGGCATCAAGGCCGTAAGCTACAGCGGAAGCGTGCGATTGATCCACAGTGCGATTGCATACGCGATCAAGAACAACCGCAAGAGCGTGACGATTGTCCACAAGGGCAACATCATGAAATATACCGAGGGCGCATTCCGTGACTGGGGTTACGAGACGGCAAAGAAGTATTTCGGCGCGGAAGAGATTGACGGCGGTCCGTGGTGCAAGATTCCCGAAGGCAAACCCGGCGCGGGCATCATCATCAAGGACGCCATCGCTGACATCACCTTGCAGCAAGTGCTCACGCGTCCGACGGACTTTGACGTCATCGCGACGCTGAACCTGAATGGCGATTACCTGAGCGACGCGCTCGCCGCGCAGGTCGGCGGCATCGGCATTGCGCCCGGCGGCAATATCAATTACATCACCGGTCACGCCATCTTCGAGGCTACTCACGGCACCGCTCCGAAGTATGCGGGCAAAGACGTGGTGAACCCCGGCTCAGTCGTGTTGTCCGGCGAGATGATGTTCCGCTACATGGGTTGGATGGAAGCGGCTGATCTGATTCTGAAAGGCCTCAACGGCGCGATCGGTAGCAAGCGCGTGACGTATGACTTCGCCCGCCAGATGGAGGGCGCTACCGAGATCAAGTGCTCGCAGTTCGGCGATAACATCATCAGCCACATGTGAACTGTTGTAGCCGCCGACGTAAGGAGGCGGTGTCCCGACAAACATCAGACTTGGTTGAATCAGGCTGATCGTGTAAGAGTTTCGTTGAGCCAACTGACGCTATGATCGAGTCCATCGAATTCAAGAACTTCAAAGTCCTGCGGAACGCCACGCTTCCGCTGGGCAAGTTCACGTTGATCGTTGGGCCGAATGGGAGCGGGAAAAGCACGGTGTTTAGGGCGATTGACGGATTGGCCGGACGATACAACGCCAACTACAACTCAATCATCAGTGCGGGCAGATTCGGCTCCAACTCGACATTGAAGGCAGTTTGTTCGGATACCGGTCGGTGTATTTATGCTCAGTGTTCATGGCAACAAGACGCGCGAATTCCTGTTTCAATTGAAGAATTACGACCGGGCCTATCGGAACAAAGACGCAAGTTCGCAATGTGTCTCAATGCCTCAAGACAATATGCCTTGAATCCTCATGCCATCGCCGCGCATGTCAGCCTTCGCCCTGAGGTAGAATTGGGCAGCCAAGGTAACGACCTTGCCGGCGTTCTCGACCGTCTGAGAGATTCGCACCCGGAACAATTCGATGCTCTAAACAGAGAACTTGGAAAGTGGCTGCCAGAGTTCGATCAAGTTCTTTTTGAAACTCCAAGCACAGGCACGCGCGCATTATTGCTCCGCACCCGCTCTGGCGGTCACAAAATCAAAGCCGTTGACCTTTCCGAAGGCACGCTCATTGCTCTCGCGATTCTGACGCTGGCCTATCTGCCGAAGCCGCCGCCGCTGGTTTGTTTTGAAGAACCCGATCACGGACTTCACCCGCGTTTGCTACGAGATGTTCGGGATGCAATCTATCGCCTAGCGTATCCAGAGAGCTTCGGCGAGAAGCGTGATCCCGTGCAGGTCATCGCCACCACGCACAATCCTTACTTCCTCGATTTGTTCCGCGATCACCCGGAGGAAATTGTCATCGCCGAGAAGAACGGTTTGGAGGCCACGTTCTCCCGGCTCGTGGATCGCACCGACCTCTCGGAGATTTTGGGCGATGCAAACCTCGGAGAAGTCTGGTACAGCGGCGTGCTGGGCGGTGTACCTGCGGGCACATGAAAGTTGCCATCCTCTCCGAATCTCCGGCGGATGAAGCGGCGATTCGCATCCTGGCTGACGCAGTTCTCGGCATCAAAACCTCACCCGTCTCACACGTTGGACTTCGCGAACGCGGCTGGCCTTCCGTGCGAAGTGTTTTCCCGACCGTTCTCAAGCAACTGCATTATCACAGTGACGCCGAAGGTTTGATCTTCGTGGTAGATTCCAACGGGGCTATCGTTCATCAACCCGACCACGAACTGTCGGGCAAGTTTCACTCAGGCTGCCGGCTCTGCGAATTGCGACGCATCCGGGATGAAGTTGTTTCCCAACTGCGCCTCGTCGCTGGCAAATCAAAGCTGAAAACCGCCATCGGACTTGCCGTGCCAGCCATTGAGGCGTGGTTGCTGTGTGGAGCAGACGCGCATGTGAATGAGGCGGCGTGGATAACGGGACAGACCAACAATTCTTTTCCTTACACGAAGCTCGATTTGAAGAAAAAGCTTTACGGCACAGAACGTCCGTCGCTTGGGATGGAAACACGGCGGATGATGGAATCCTCTGAACTGCTCGCGGCAAATCTCTCTCCGCTGGAAAAAGCATTTCCGTCCGGATTTGGCGCATTGGAAAACGATTTGAAACATTGGAAGTAAGAACTCTATTGCTCCGCCCGGGCATCTTTCAAAACGCACAATTTCGGATAAAGACATCCTTCGCCCGTTCGCTCATACTCGTCGCATGTTGCCGTTGACCAATGCCCAAATTCGAGAACTCAAATCCCGGGGACAACTCCTCAAACCCACGCTCAAGGTGGGAAAGGAGGGACTCACCGCAGCATTCCTGGCCGCGCTCGATGATGCACTCAAGCACAATGAATTGCTCAAGGTGAAATTCGCCGATCTCAAGGACCAAAAGAAGGAACTAGCCCCGCAACTCGCCGAGAAGACCGGCAGCCAACTTGTCATGCGCGTCGGAAACGTTGTCGTGCTCTATCGCCCCAAAGCATGCGAGCCAATTTCCAGCGTGGATTGAAGAATCTCTATTAAGGGCAAACTGCGGTGAAAGGTCGCAAACTCAGGGAGTCGCTTCATCCCTTTCGGTGATAACCGATGGTCGTCATGCGACTATCAAGCTTGATGACCGAATAGCCCCAGGGCAGATAACGCTCTGGGCCTTTGCGGTCGGGATGCTCCACCCTCCACGCAATCACATCCCAGCCGTCTGCGGTTTTCAGAACCTCCCATTCGACGCGATCAGTCCACTTTTCCTTTTGTTCCAACAAACGCTGCGCCGCGGCGATTTGCTCCCGATAACGCCCTTGCGGGTCCTCGGGATGTGCCATGCGGACGTTCTGCCGGCTGCAACCCACGAGCAACGCAAGGGCGAGAACGATGATTGATTTCCTGATCACATCTCTTCCATCGGCAATCGGCAAGACAGCTTGAGCCACCGCCCCTTCTCGTCCTTGCACAGTCGGCTCGAATTTGAACTGCGGAATCGAAATCGAGTGGTTGCAAAATGACCCGGCGGGAATGCCGGATCAGTTGCCGGCATCACTGGTTGCGTATCGAATCACGACGTTTCAAAATCCACGATTCACCTCAATCCCGCCATCGATGCGTCGTCGTTGAACTTCACTTGCTCCGGGTTGAAACACCAACCGCTGTCACTGCGTCGAGACACGGAAGAATTCCTCCGGCTTGTTGCTGACTGGCAGTATGATGGTCTTGATATTTCCGTCACCGAGGATGTTAGTGCGATCAATCCACAAACCGAGCGACAGATTTGTTCGGGACTGAACCGTGTTGGTCTTGCCGGATTGCGAGAGGAACTGGAACTGGAAGTTGCCGCCGGTGCGGTTTGGGTTTGCCAGTTGAACGGGCGTCGTGCCGGAGCCAACCACGAAGATTGAGGTGGCGGAACTCTGAAAATCAGCCCGGGTCGTCCAGCCGGACAAAGGAACGGAGTTGCCGTCCACCGGCAGGGTGAAGGAGAAGTTTGTCACGCCGATGGAGAAATAGGTGACATCGAGTTGGTTCGTGCCTGCGGCCAAGGCGGGAGGATTGGTCCAAGTGGTGGCCATGGGTGGCAGATTCGTGTATCCAATCATTGAATTTGTATGGTACAGAACTGCCTGAAGATTATCCAATCCACTAGGGCCGCTCCAAGAGTAGGTTGGAACACTGGGGACACCGGTGCTGCCATTGGCAGGCGAAAGAATGGTAACTTTCTGGAGAAGATTTGTGGTGACCCCGGCGGCCGAGACACTGAAGGTGAACTGCTTTTCGTCCGGATGGTTCTTGTTGATAAAAATGGTCCACACGCCGTTGGTCATTTCAGTCAACAGCTGCCCCAAAGAAGCCGCGCTGCTTGAATAAGGCTGGCCATTTACGGATGTGAATAAACCATTTGGGGAATGCATTTCGTGCGTGGTGAGTGGAGCCGGGCTGATCGTGCTGAAGGGCCAACAGAGGAAGAAATCAGGATCGCCCGCCGGCTGAATGCGTAAAATCGTGATTATCAAATCGGCTGTGATGTTAGTCGGGCCACCGCTGCCGGTCGTGTCCGGGGCCACTGATCCCGGCGCAGCGTAAAGTACGGCGATTTCGCTCGCGGACAAGACACCGGAGTAAAACTGCGCATCGTCCACCGTGCCGTCAAAACTGTGCCCAAGAACTCCGCCAATGGAAAAGTAATGATCATTCGCATTGAGGACACGGGTGGTGGCGGTCTCCGTCGCTTCGAGAGCGCCGTCCACATAGATTTTCTTCACTCCCGTAACACGATCGCGCGTGACCACGATGTGATGGTAGTTACCGTCCGTCACGTCGCTGGTGGAATGAAGCGTCTGGCTGTTGCCAAGTTCATCGCCCGTGTGGAATGCCACTTTGTTGCCGGTGATGGACACGGGGATGATGTCGTCTATGCCCGATTCATACTGCCAGACCACCACGGCACCGTCCAAGGCATCGTCGGTGTCGTTACCGATCACTTCAGTGGTCTTGACCCACAGCGAGAGGGAAAAACTGTCAACCGTGGCGGTCGTGATGTTGGTGAAAGTTTCGTTCGGTGGTGCATGTACGATGCTGCTCACGCCATAAAATCTGATCCCGCCCGATCCCACTGCTCCAACTTGGTCATATTCGTGGAGAGGTAGTCCCCACGAACTTCCGCTGCTAAAGTTGTTGTCGTTGCCTGAATCGTCATGGCCCAGATCGCCGCCATCATCAAACCGGTAATGCGCGAGGTTGGTGTGACCACCGCCAGTGATCGGAGGCTGTATACCTGCCAGAACCGCGACGTCGCCAGCCGTGAGGTCGGTAGAGTAAATCCGCACGTCATCCACGAGTCCTTCATAAAAGCCATTCCCACCGGCCAATGACAGACCCGTCCCAGCATCCAGAAATTCCGTCGAGCCCGTGTCGCTGGCTTCAAGGCTGCCGTCCACGTAAATATACATCGAGCCCGTGGTACGGTTGCGGGTCACGGCGAGGAAGTGATAGCTGCCGTCATTGACGGTGGTAGTGGAGTGGATTGTGATTGGGTCGCCGTTGTCATCGCGCACGGTGAAGGCGGCTTTATCACCGGTGATGCTGAGCGGAGTGGTGGAATTTATGTTTTGATTATCCGCAGCGAGAATCGGCAGGCCGCTTTCCGCATTGTCGTTATCAAAGCCAGCGGTGGCGGTGGTTTTGATCCACGCTGTCACCGTGAAATTACCGGCAAGCGCGTTGGACAGGTTGGGAAAAGCACTGCCGCCGCTGGTGAAGCAGATCGCGGTATCGCCGAAATATTCTCGGGCGTAAGTGTGGACTGCGGCGTCGGTGGAAAAAGTATCAATGTTGGTGCCGCCATTGCCGCTGCCACAGTCCGGATCGTTGCCATTGCCGGAACTGTCGTGCCCCGAAAAGCTGGTGTTTTCAAAATCGTAGCGCGCCACGAGATACGCATCGAACGCGTTGGTTGATCCTCCAACGGAGAATTCGATGTAGTCGGCCTCAACATTGAGGTTCGCAGTTGAAATCCAGCCGGAGATCGCATTGGAGCCAGGAGACGTGTCGCGCGGAATTGAAGCGACAATGGTTGCAGTCGCGTTGCTGATATAAACGAGGCTGAACTGATTGGTGCCGAGCGGCAATGGCGCGTTGGGGGTGTTCCAACTTGTCGCTGAAGGAGGAAGCGACGCGTATTCGTAGTAGGTGTAGTCCAAGTCATGCACATTCACCTCGGCAGTTCCCAACCATCCAATCGGGCCACCGGACCAAGTGAACGTGGGGTTGTCGGAGACGTTCTGGGCGTTGTTGGCGGGAAAGGTGATTGTGGGAGCGTTGAAAAGATTCGAGTTCAATCCTGTGGCCGTGACATTGAAGAAATACGTGTTGGTAGAAGATGAGTTTGTCACTTGGATTGACCATTGACCATTGGTCAACGTGCCCATGAACGCGTCGAAGTCAGTGGTGCCTATGCCCCCGCCGGTGATGTAATTCAATCCGTTGGTGTCATACTCGTATCGCAAAAAACTGCCGTTGGGCGAACTGATGAGATAACTCCCAAACGGTGCGGCGGGTGGAGTGGCGTTCGTACTCAGCCATCCATAAGCTACAAAAGTATAAGGATAGCGGTAAGTATGGATGTCCACGGTTAGCCCGGCGCGAATTGGGAGAACGCTCATCAAGCCAACGATGCCCAACAAGAGCGTTATGGGCAGGAATAAATAATGAGCGCAGGAGCAGAGCGATGCCTTGTTCTTCATAAAATGTAAGTTTGTACGGGTTTTGCCTTCGGGAATTCTGAATTCCACCAACTGAGACGTTTATACCCCGGATTAGTTCCGATTCAAGCGATTTGTTTCCGGGATTACTTCTGAATTCGAGCGGAGGCAACCACCGCTTCCAGCCGCCCATCAAATCATGGAGACCACGCCCTGTTGCCTCGCGTCCGTCACGCACTCGACTCACGCCTCCAGGCCCTCTATCCTGCGCACATGCTTGCCGCCGCGCTGGCCACGATCTTGTTTTCGTTCTCGATCATCTGCGGTCATCGTGCCTCCAAACTCGTGGGTGGCTCGGAGGCCAATTTCTGGCGGCTCACCCTCGGCACTGTCTTTCTAGGCATCTGGTCTTACATCTTCGGCATCGGACTCGGCGGGCCCGCCATGCCGTTCTTCTTTCTCAGCGGGATTCTTGGATTTGGATTCGGCGACGTGGCGCTGTACCAGGCCTTGCCGCGCCTTGGTTCGCGCCTGACCACGATCTACATGCAATGCCTGACCGCGCCAATTGCCGTGGTGATCGAATGGCTCTGGCTGGACACCCGGCTTTCGTCCGCACAACTCGGCGCAATGGCCGTGATTCTGTGCGGGGTTGCAGTCGCCGTTGCTCCTGAGAAGGATTCAAGGCGCTCGCGCTCTGATTTGTGGATCGGTGGCACGTTCGGTATGCTTGCAGCCATTGGTGGAGCACTTGGAGGGGTTATCAGCCGCAAAGCCTACTCGGTCGCCGATGCCGCCGGCGAATCCATCTCCGGCACCAATGCTGCATTCCAACGCGTCGTTGGCGGACTCGTGGTGGCAGGTATTGCGCTCTTGATCGTGCGTTGGAAACAACACGGTTACTCGACGCGCCCGCAGGATTTGCCATTGGTGAATGCCGAGGCGAAAAAGTGGCGCAAACTCCTGCCGTGGGTCTTCGGCACCGCATTGGCCGGCGCGGCACTCGGCGGCACCTGCCAGCAATGGGCGTTGCATACCACGCCCGCAGGAATTGTGTTCACCATCATCGCGCTGATGCCGCTTATGGTCATGCCACTGGCAGTTGTGTTCGAAGGTGAACGAATTACCCGGCGCTCCGTGATCGGCGTCATCATCGCCGTCGCTGGCGTGATCGCCTTGATGAAGGTAAAACAGTAAATCGAACACCAGCCTGCTCGCCTTTTACAGCAGTACACGTTAGTCTAAAGCCATATTCCAACGAACATGCGCACAAAACAAACGAGCACCAAATCGCCCATTCTATCAAAGTCCAACAAGCTCCCGACTATTTCGACCTGGATCGCGATTGTGGCCCTGACTAGCGCGACCTGTGTTGTTCGTTCAGTAGAAACGAACGCGTCTTCATCTCTTTCACGCTACGAAACCCGCGCAGCGCACGACCCGAACGGCATCGGTAAGTTTTACATGGGACGTGAGATCGCACATGTAATGGGCCACGAGGCGGCAGACTGGCTGGAACGCCCGGAACGTGAAAAAGAGGAGCGCCCGGATTTACTTTTGCCTGCGCTCAAGCTCAAACCCGGCGATGCGGTGGCGGACATCGGTTGTGGCAGTGGTTATTACACGCGGCGATTAGCAAAAGCCATCGGAACGAATGGCGTGGTCTATGCCGTGGAGATTCAGCAGGAGATGCTCGACCTCCTCACGAACAAGCTCGCGGCGGAAAAGATTTTCAACGTCAAACCCGTGCTCGGCACGATCACCGATCCGAAACTGCCGCGCGCGGCCGTGGATTTGATTCTGATGGTGGACGTGTATCACGAGTTTGATCATCCGTTCGAGATGGTGGAAGCGATGTGCCAATCATTGAAGCCGGGCGGGCGCATCGTGTTCGTGGAGTTTCGCGGGGAAGACCCGAACGTGCCGATCAAGCTGGTTCACAAAATGACCGAGGCGCAGGTGCGCAAAGAGATGAGTGTTCACCCGCTCGACTGGGCGGAAACCATCGGCACGCTGCCGCAGCAACACATTGTTGTGTTTCGGAAAAGGTCGTGACTTTGATCGCTTTCACCAAATCAAATCTCGCTTCCTTCGAGCATCAACTTTCCCGCCGCGCGCAGCGCTTTCAGTTCGCCGATGATATCCCGCCAATAGTGGCGATCTGCCATTTGCAGTTCAGCGATTCTTTGTTGGAATAGTTCCCGCACTGGCTGTTCGGCGGATTCTGGCGCATCCGCAGTGGTCAGCAACTGACGGCCCAAGGCTGCAACTTTTGGATTGAACCGGCTGGCCGCAGTGACGGACTCGGGATATTCGGTGAAAAAAACAGTCAACTCGGGCAGGGTAAAAATATTTTCCAGTGCCCAGATGAAATCATCAGGCACTTTCGCGCCTGGCTGGTCAAACCATGCGAGCGCGAGCTTGCTGATGATGGGATAGTCTTCCAGTCGCTGGGTTTTCTTTAGTTCAACCAACGCTTTGATGCCAACGGTGCGAACCTCTCCCCATTCGGTTTGCATCCAGCATGCCTTTTCACTGGCGGCGGAGAAAGAGTCCGCGCGCGGCGGATTTCCCATCACGTCAAGGAACGCAACGTCTCCAACATCGCCCAAAACAAAATGAAATCCGTGACCACGCTGAAGGTTGGTGGGCGTGAATGGTGGTGTCAGTTTGTAGTAACGCGCCCCGCAAGCGCGCAGACTCGTGAGAAAACGGTCGCAGTTTTCAGCCGTCGGATTGAGCCAGAGATCAATGTCTTCCGAAAACGTCGCCGCGCCATAAAGCACGGTCGCCTGACCGCTGATCAGCAAATACTCGATCTTGCTGGCGTTAAGGTTTTGGAAAAAGTTTGCGATCATGCACTGCTTGCAGGTCGGGAAGGCGTGACCGCATCTGCCAACTGCGACGCAACCGCTCGCGCGGGGTCAACCGTCGCCACACATCGGCTTTGTAAGGGGAAACCGCCTCGGCTAGTTTCAAAGCTGGCGTTGTCGTTTCATCGTTATGACGGGTAAATTCCGACATGATCGTTGGGCAATACCTCTGCACCTTTTTCCGCCAGACTGCGAGGTTTTTCTTTCGCGCCCTCCGCCCTACACGAACACAATCTCCGTCGTCGCCGCCTTCTCATCCCAACCACGTGTCGGGTCAGCCGTGACAGAGGAGATGTCTTTGATGGAAATCTGCCGGCCACGAGTTTTCGGCGATTTGATCTCAATCTTCGACGGGTCGCACGTCTGTTGATTGATCTTCTGATGCGGCGCGGGTTTGTAGCGGACGTAGAGCACCTTCGGCGTTTCCGGCGCGAAAAACAGGATGCGCGATTTGTCCGGGATGCAGAGATACGCCTTGTTCATGATCGTGCCGCCGAACGTGAAACGCTTCAGGTAGCTCGCCTTGCGATCCGTGTAGGCGCAAGTGAACACCGTCTCGCGATCCGGCAGGCCGCAATAGAACAACTCCGGTCCGACGAATAATTTTTCCGGCAACTCGGTGACTTTGTAAGTGCCATCCTTGAACACGAGCAGAATCTTGTCGAACTTCGTACACTCCAGTTTGAATTCCTCGCCGCTCACCTTGTAGCCCACGTAACCGCTCTCGCGATCATAGGCGACCTTGAACGACTTGAACGCCACCGCCTTCACGTCCACTTCCTCGTGGCGCGCGGACTTGGTGGTCAGGCGCGGATACATCGGGCCGTATTTCTCCAGCAACGCCTCCAGATGCCCGATGACATACTTCGTCAGGTTCTTGAGATTCTTCAACGTCTCGGCGAGTTCCGCCTTCGTCTTTTCCATCTCCTCGCGATGCTTGTTGATGTCGAAGAGCGAAATGCGGCGGATGCGAACCTGCAACAACCGCTCCACATCCGTGTCCACGATGTCGCGGATCAACTCCTTCTTGAACGGCTTGAACCCGTCATAGACCGCCGCCATCACGGCCTCGTTCGTTTTGCACTTCTCAATCGCCTTGTAGATGCGTTCCTCGATGAAGATGCGTTCCAGCGTGCGGTAATGCAGTTCGTCCTGCAGCTTCTGCTGACGCAATTCCAGTTCGCGCTTGAGGATGGCAACGAGCTGATCGGTGTTCTCCCGCAGGATTTCCGACACCGTCAACTCCACCGGACGATTGTCCTTGATGACCACGATGCGGCTGGCGATGGAGACTTCGCAAGCGGTGAAGGCGTACAGCGCGTCCACCAACTTCTCCGCGTCCACGCCCGCCGGACATTTGATTTCGATCTCGACGTTCTCCGACGTGAAATCGTTGATGGACTTCACCTTCAACTTGCCCTTCTGCACCGCATCTTCGATGGACGCGATGAGCGACTCGGTCGTGGTCGTGGGCGGAATCTCTTTGATGACGACGGTGGATTCGTCCTTGGTCTTGATCTTGGCGCGAACCTTCACCGTGCCTTTACCGTCTTGGTAGTCGCGCGCATCCATCAGGCCGCCGGTTGGGAAATCCGGCAGACACTTGAACGACTGCTTCTTGAGAATGGCGATCTGCGCTTCGATCAGTTCGGGAAAATTGTGCGGCAGAATGCGCGCACTCAATCCGACCGCGATGCCTTCCGTGCCGAGCATGAGCGTGAGCGGCAACTTGCACGGCAACGTCACCGGCTCTTTGTTGCGCCCGTCATAGCTCGGGATGAAATCCGTAATGGAGTCGTTGAAGACTTCCGTGCGCGCCAGTTCCGTGAGCCGGCATTCAATGTAACGCGGTGCGGCGGCAGGGTCGCCGGTAAAAATGTTGCCGAAGTTTCCCTGCCCCTCGATGAGATAGCGCTTGTTCGCCAGTACCACGAGCGCATCGCCGATGGAAGCATCGCCGTGCGGGTGATACTGCATCGTGTGACCGACGACGTTGGCGACCTTGATGAAACGCCCGTCATCCTTTTCATGCAGCGCCCAGAGAATGCGCCGCTGTACTGGCTTCAAACCGTCCGCCAGATTCGGGATGGCGCGGTCACGGATGACGTAGCTCGCGTAATCGAGAAACCCGCGATCCACCCGCGTGTGCAAGCCCACTTCGAGCTTCTTCGGATCAAATAGGCGCTGCGCAATGGCCTCAACCGCTTCGGCTACGACGTGTTGTCCACCATTGCCGTTCTTGTCGGCAGGCTTCTTCGCCGGCGCGGGCTTCGCGCCTTCGATGGGCAATTCTGGCTGGTCGGATTCTTTTTTACGCTTGGCTGCACACATGAGCGGCGCGCATTAAGCAACAGAACGCCTGCGATGGCAAGATTTCAGCCATTCGCTTTCAACAACCTGAAACTCATACATCCAGCTTTTTCCAGTCAATCGTTTTCAATGGCGGTGTCGGTTCCCCTTTTCGATAGGAATCGTCTGCACGCGTGTAAACAATGACATGCTTATCCAGGGTTTGTGCCAGCAATTTGCCATCGTACAAAAACTCATACTTGAGTTGGCGTTCTATAATCGTGTTCTTTCCTTGAATCCCCCGCGCCAAAATCAAGATTGTGAGGTCGTGGCCACTGCGTTCATACTTGGCCACTCCGAGTTTTTGACCGTTGCAGCCAGACATGAAAGGTTGATGTCGCGAAGATAGCGCTTCGATGGTTTGAACTCCGGGATTTTCATCGCCGCAAGCCAAGCAGAGCCGAAAAACTTGTCCAGCTTGAACTGTAGCGGCGGGCATCCCTGCCTGCCGTAGAGCCGGGCTTCCCAGCCCGGCGGAAAGAGCCCACGTTAACCCAACGCGCTGGAAACTTTCCTGAGCCTCAAAGAATCCTCCGTCACTTCCGGGCGGCAAGGATGCACGCCCTCTACGTCAGGCACGGATGCACGACGCTACATTTGTGGCGACCCTCACCGCCAGCATACTTTACAAATAGTCCGGCCAAACGCATAGCGCGCCATCACGCTGGTGCGGTCGTTCTCCGGCGGCGGACAGAAGGAACTCGTGAAGCAGCCCAAAGCTTACGGCTTCGACACGGGCTTCGTGAGTTTTGCGCGCAGCTGGGATGCGTTGCGTCCCGACGACTGCGGCAGTTTGTGGGAACACCTGACGCTGGAACATCTGCAAGCCCACCTGCCGGACACACCCGTCCGCTACTGGCGGGACAAGGCTGGCAATGAAATTGATTTCATCATCCCGCGCACCCGCGACACCGTGGACGTGATCGAGTGCAAATGGAACCCCGCCGCGTTCGACGCCTCCGCCCTGAATGTCTTCCGCTCGTATTACCCCAAGGGTCGAAACCATCTCGTCACGTCCGTTGAAGGTCCGGCCTATGCCAAACGCTTTGGAAAACTGGAAGTGACAATCTGCGAGCCAGATGGAATCGAGGTTTGATAACCTGCGAGACGTGTAACGTCTCGTTACCTCTCGGAATCCATTACCGATTCCAGTCGCCGTATCTGTACGTTGCGGTATCGGATCACAGTGTCGTTGGTATCATTGAATGCGCCGAGGCCGACGTAAAAGTTGTTGCCATAGAACTCCAGCTTCGAAGGCAACACTGTATTCGAGATCACAGACTTTCCATTCAATGTCGCGCTGACCTTGCCGTCCACGAGACGAAACGTGAACGCGTTTCGATCCGAATCAAGCGCCGCCTTTTTTGTAACGCGCGGTTGCGCCCAACCTTTCGAGAGAACCACCGCATCGCCATCGGTCTTGTTATGCCTCATCCGGAAGCCGTGCCACGCACCCGATTTGAACTCCGTGTCCGAATCCGGCACGCCCATCACGAGGCCCGCTTGAAACTCCCCGTTCGACGTGCTCACCACTTCAAATTCCCCACGCACCTCAAAGTTTTGTCCCACCCGAGCGCGCGAATACAACAAATGCCCGTTGTGGTGCGATGAGATCTCGAACGAATCTTTCCCGGCACGCAAGGGTTCACCCCAGGAAACCGGCCAGTTAGCGTCCAACTGGCTTGCAGGAAGGAAATCTACCCACTCACCTTTGCCAAACTTTTGCTCGAAGCGGATCAATTCGCTCTGCGCTTTTGCGAATGCCACGGTGCGTTCATCCCCGGCATTGTTGCTGATCACCTGCGCGTAGGACTTCAATGCGTCCTCGTATTCTTCAATGTCCCGGCTGGTTTCCGCATCGGTCACCAGAGTCCCCGAACTGCCCGTGCGCGCGGCCACTTCCAACGACATCGCCGACAAGTCCACGCCCCAGTTCCGCAACTGGCTGGCGTCGGGCTTCCAGTCCATCGCCTCCAATTGCCGCCGGGCCTCGTCATGGTGCTCTGCAATGAACGCCGTCACCGCATACGCGGTTCGCCAGATGTCCCTGGAAGATGCACGCGAAGGTTCGGCGATGTAACCTTCATACATGGCCTGCAAGTGCGGCCAGACGTCTTCGCCATCATACAGATGCAACCCAACTGGCAGCTCGTTGTCCTGCTCCATGTCACCCACCACCTTGAAAAATTCATACGGCACGTCCGTGTCGAATCTCCCGGTCTCGATCGCCATCTTCCCGAGCGCCCGCATTGCCGCGTGACTCCCATGCCAGCGTGGACGCAAACCCCACCGCATCGAAGACCATGCGCCCGGATGATCCACCTGAATCTCGGTCGCGCGATCAAACCACGTGCGCATCTGCTGCGCGTCACCGTTGCCAAGCGTCACCGTCATCATGCGGTGCGGCGCTGTGGCCAGATCTGACCGCAACTCCCACGCTGCTGTCAGGCTCTTTTCCGCGAGCGTAATATGCTGGCTGAATCCATCCCAACCCTGAGCAGTCACACTTTTTGCGTAGCCCCTGCCCCGCGCGTTCCACGCCTCGTTGATATGCAGTTCGCCGTCGAGCACAAACGCAAGCCAGGCGAAATCTTTTCCGGCCGACTTTACCAACTGGCAAATGTTCGTTCCGTTTCGTTTGAAAAATTGCTCGCCCCAGCCGCCGACAAAAATCTTTGCCAGCTCCTCCTGGTCCTGCGGCAGAAAACTTCCGTCGCCCAACGCCTGCGACCACAAAAGCAATGCGGCGGAATCAGATTGTTCGAAGCGCCCCGGTTGGTTTCGCGTTTTGTTTCCAAGCAGAACAGCCGCATAAAATTTGGGGTAGGCCCGATACTTTGATTTCGAGTATTCCTCCGTGGCGCGTTCCAGTTGCCGGATGGATTCCGTCAGATTGACGGCGTGATAACCGGCGAGGGTCAGGACGAGCGGATCATCACAATTCGCAGCCAGAATTTTTTCAATCAGCTCTCGCGCAGTTGCCTTGTTCGAACGTGCGCGGCTGTCATCCTCCACCCAGGCCGTCATCAACAGCGTTGCATCTGCATCCCACGGCTTGTCGTGACGACCGAACTCCTTGTAGCCTTCGATCCATTGACGGCGGCGAAATGCCTCGTGTTGTTTCCGGACGTCGGCTTCGGTGAGGGAATTGGTTGTCGAACGCAGAGGCTGGCTTGCAGCGCTGACGCCCGTGGTGGATTCCTCCATGCCTGCGAGGACAGTCTCCCGCGCCTTCTTTGCAAAGCGCACCACAAAGATCGCCGCCACCACGCAAAAAGCCACGAGCACCGCGACCATCACACCTGCAATCCAAAGCACGATCCGCGTTGAATTGCTTCTCTCGCCGCGCGGCGACATCGGCATTGGCGGTGGTGCAATCTGAAAACTTTGAGGGGCGTCCCGCCGCAATACCGCGTCCAGCAATTCCCATCCGGTCATTCCTTCGCACCAGGCCATCTCGCCACCGGTCAATTCACCGGTTCGCCGACGCCGCACCAGTTCGTCGAGATTGAAAACGCCCAGGCTCTGCCCGTTCCTGTTGACGTGGTAGTTCATGAGATTGTGTGAACTGGACAATTGCAAAAGACCTCCGGGGGCGCAAGCCCATCATTCCGCCTTGGAACAAGCATCTGGTAATCCAGAGGGCTATCAAATCGCAATTGACGCCACGTAAGACTTTTACCAGGCACATGCTAAAAACGTGAAACCCGGAAGCCAGTTGCCTGACTTCCGGGTTCAGAATTCGTGGCAGAAGTGCTTAACGCCGCGCTTTGGGCAACGCGCTCGTGCCTGCATAAACCGCGTTCTTGCCGAGCAATTGTTCGATGCGCAGGAGTTGATTGTACTTCGCCAGACGATCGGAGCGGCTCAGGGAGCCGGTCTTGATCTGGCCGCAGTTCGTCGCCACGGCGATGTCGGCGATGGTCGCGTCTTCGGTTTCGCCGGAGCGATGCGAGAGCACGGCGGTGTAAGCGTTCGTCTGCGCGAGTTCGACGGCGTCGAGTGTTTCGCTGAGCGAACCGATCTGGTTCACCTTCACAAGAATCGAGTTGGCCGTGCCGGTATCAATGCCCTTCTGGAGGAACTTCACGTTGGTGACGAACAGATCGTCGCCGACGAGCTGGACCTTGTCGCCGATCTTGTCGGTGAGTTGCTTCCAGTGCTTCCAATCGCCTTCGGCGCAACCATCCTCGATGCTGACGATCGGGTACTTCGCGACGAGCTTGGCGTAGAAGTCCACGAGTTGTTCGCCAGAGACGGTCTTGCCGGTGGATTTTTTGAACGTGTAAGTGCCGTCGTGGTTGTAGAATTCGGACGCGGCGACGTCGAGGGCGAGATAGATCTGCTTGCCGGCCTTGTAGCCCGCGTTCTTCGTGGCTTCGAGGATGGATTCGATTGCGTCTTCCACGCTGTTGAGCTTCGGCGCAAAACCGCCTTCGTCGCCAACGGCGGTGCTGAGGCCGCGCTTCTTCAACACGCTCTTGAGCGCGTGGAAAATTTCGGTGATCGCCTGCAAGCCTTCGCTGAAGGTGCTGAAGCCGTGCGGCTGGACCATGAATTCCTGGAAATCAATCGGAGCGTCGGAGTGCGCGCCGCCGTTGATGACGTTGGCCATGGGGACGGGGAGAACTTTGGCGTTCGGACCGCCGATGTATTTGAACAGCGGTTGGCCAAGAGCTTTCGCCGCAGCTTGGGCCGTGGCGAGCGAGACGGCGAGAATGGCGTTGGCGCCGAGCTTGGACTTGGTTTCCGTGCCGTCGAGCTTGAGCATCGTGGCGTCCACGGTGAGTTGATCCAAAGCGTCCACGCCGATGAGCGCGGCTTTGATCTTGGTGTTCGCATTGGCGACGGCTTTGCTGACGCCTTTGCCGAGGTAACGCTTCTTGTCGCCGTCGCGGAGTTCCACGGCTTCGTGTTCGCCGGTGCTCGCGCCCGAGGGCACGGCAGCGCGGCCAGTGGTGCCGCATTGCAGAGTGACGTCCACTTCAACAGTGGGGTTTCCGCGCGAATCAAGAATCTCGCGCGCCAGGATATTTTGGATCTTTGTCATAGTTCGATTTCGATTTGGAGCTCAGGAAATCAGGAGGTCGTTTCGTGAATACCTGATTCCCAAATTCACAGAAGGTGTATGATAAGCGCGAAGAAAGTTGAGTCAAGAATCGCTCTCGGCGGTTTGCGATTATTGCCGGACGTGAATGAGCGTCTTCACTGCCTGATTGCCGAGCGTCATCTGCCTGAAGAGGTCCGGCAACCGGGTCAACGGCCAGTGACCGCTGACAAAATCCGCCTGATGCACCACACCGGCCTCGATGAACTCCAATGCGCGACGGATGGTGCGCGGGGTGTGATGGAAGCTTGCCAGCATCGTGAGGTTGGAATAATGGATCAGCGTCGTGTCCAGCGTTACAGTCGTGCCAGAGGGGCAACCTCCAAAGAAATTGACCGTGCCGCCTTTGCGGACAAGTTGCACGGCGGCCTCCCACGTCTCAGGCTTGCCGACGGCTTCGATCACCACGTCGAACAGCTTCTTCGAGGCTTCGCGAACGTTCATCACCACGCCACGTCCGTTGCCCACGTCCACGACCTTGCTCGCACCCAGTTTCTCCGCAGCCTGCAATCTAACCTTCTGCCGACCCGCCACCGTCACGTCGCAACCGAGATGTTTGGCGAGCGCGACGAACATGAGCCCGATTGGTCCGGCACCGATGACGAGAATTTTTTGTCCGCGTACCAACCGCGAGTCTTCAACGCCCTGAACCACGCAAGCCAGCGGTTCAACGAGCGCCGCATCATGAAACGCGGTCTTCGTCTTCAGCCGGACCATGTTCTTCGCGGCAATGCGCGCAGGCACGACGATGGATTCCGCGTAAGCGCCGTTGAGAAAGATCAAGTCCTCGCAAAGATTTTCCTGTTTCGCGCGGCAATGAAAACATTCGCCGCACGGCGCGGAGTTGGCAACGACCACGCGATCTCCCACGTGCCACAGTTCACCCGTGACCGTGCATTTTGCGCCGGACACTTCCGAGACGACGCCGGACAATTCATGACCGAACACCGCCGGTGGAACAATCATCTTCGCGTGATAACCACGCTTGAAAACCTTGAGATCGGTGCCGCAGGTTAGAGCTGCCTCAATGTGGACACGCACCTCGCCGCGTTTGAGTTTCGCGGACGGCACATCTTCCACACGGACGTCTTCCTTGCCGTAAAGAACAGCAGCCTTCATTGCGGGAATGTTATGGGGTTAACGGGCGACAAACGAAAGCATAGAATTCAGATGACCCGTGGCGGCGCGGCTTTCACAAATTGCGTTTCCCTCAGGTAAATTGGTTCGATTGTTTTGCCGCTGACAAAATTCCTCCAGGCCAGCGCCAGTGTTGCCACGACTTCGGCACGCGGAAAAACCTGCCGTCCGCCCGGAAACCAGCGCGTCACGTCAGGCCCGACCAAAACGTCTCCAGCTTGCTCCCGTGCGCGAACCTCGTCTGACGACACGATTCGTAACGGAACGACTTCACGCAGTTTTCCGCCAGGGCAATCATATCCTGCCAGATAAAATTCCCCGCGTTGTGCATCAACAACCACTGAGAGCGGGCGATTAAGTCCTTCCGCGACCGCCTGTTCAGCGATGCACTCCACACTGCTGACGCCGGTGAGTTTCACATTCGTCGCAAGCTGCCAACCTTGCGCGAGCGAGATCGCCACGCGAATGCTTGTGTAGGAACCCGGCCCGATGCCGACTGCGATGCACTCGATTTGTCCGCGTTCCAATCCAGCCTGATTCAATGCCCTCTCCACCATGCTCAGGGGTTGCGTGGAGTTGCCTGGTGATGATTCCACAACTTCGCCCGTGGAGGTGACGCCGCTTTCATCCGCATTCAACACCGCGACGCTTCTTTGCGATGAGGAAAATTCAAACGCCAAAATCTTCATAATCTATCCGCCGCTCTGTTTCGCTGATGATGTTGATTCTCACTTTTCTGACTTTGCCATCTTCCATCTTCCATCCTCCATCTTCGAGCCGCTCGGCCCATTCAATCACCGCCACTCCGTCCGGCTGGAGAAATTCCTCAATGCCAGCGCTATGAATTTGTGCCGCAGTTTCGAGCCGGTAGAGGTCGAGGTGGAACAGCTTGAGCCTTCCGCCGCCATATTCATTGACGAGCGTGAACGTGGGCGAATGAACGCGCACCGTCACGCCAAGACCGCGCGCAACGCCTTTGACGAGTTGCGTCTTGCCCGCGCCAAGATCGCCGCTCAATGCGATGACAAGCCCGCGCGTCGCGTCGCGTCCCCAACGCTCGCCGAGCAACTCAGTTTCGGCAGGGCTATGAGAAATGAACGTAGCCATGTGCTTGGAGCGGGCGGATCCCGGTTTGATCGCGCAGTCGAATGCCTTCACCCGAAACAATCCTGCCGATGCAACTGAGTTTGATGTTGAGGAATTGCTTCTTCCAAGCGTCGAGCAAAGGAACGGCATCCTTGCTGGAGACCGTGAACAGCAGTTCAAAATCCTCGCCATCGGTCAACGCCGCCACGAATGCTGGCTTGGCTGCATCACCACGCTTTGCATTTACTTTTGCAGCACGACTTATCGGCACGGCGGACTTGAGCAACTCCGCGCCCACGCCGCTCGCATTGAGAATGTGTCGCAGATCACCCGCAAGCCCATCGCTCACATCCATCATCGCGTGAACGGGAAATGTCTCCGCCAACCAGATCGCTTCCGCGAGTCGCGGCTCAAAGTCCAGATGCTTTCCTGCAAGTGAGCCGCCAAGTTCGCCGGTGACGAAGATGACATCGCCAACTTTCGCCCCGGAGCGCAACACCGCCTTCCCTCGCGGTACGGAGCCGAGAAGCGAAATCGAAATCAGCAGCCGCTCCGGGTTCGTAGTCGTCTCGCCCCCGACGATGGCAACACCGTGCCGCTGCGCAAGCACGTTCATGCCTGCGTAAATTCTCTCAACAACCTTTGAGTCGAAGTTCTTCGGCAAAGCAATCGTCACGAGCGCCGCTGTCGGAGTTCCGGCCATCGCGGCAATGTCGCTTAGACAACGTGCGAGCGCCTTGTGTCCGATCTGTTCCGGTGGTGTGTCTGTGTTGAAATGGATTCCTTCCACCACAGCATCCGTTTTGAAGAGCAACTGCCGGCTGACGTTACCACACTCGATCACGGCACAATCGTCGCCGGGGCCGACGACAACTGATTCGTTGGTCGGCAGCGATCGCGTGAGCCGGGCGATGAGTTCAAACTCGTTCATGAGTGCGGGAAGAATTTTCGCTGAAACTCGGGCTGGAGGTAAAGCGCGGCGAGATTGACCGCGTTGAACAAGCTGTGCGTGGCGAACGGGGCGGCGAGATTGCCTGTCTTTTCGTAAAGCGTCGCGAGCAACAGCGCAAAGGCAAAGAGCGGCAATGCCGTGGCGAGATTGAAATGGATCAACGCGAACAACGCCGACGTGCCCCAGAGCGCAAGGCGCGGGAAGCCCGCGCGTTTCACCGCCGGATACAACACCCCACGAAAAAGCAATTCCTCCGCAAGCGGCGCGAGGACGATGGTCGCAAATGCAAAGGCCGCGATCTCATGCCACGCGGTCGCATTGCTGATGGCGCGCACAGATTGCTGGGAAACAGGGTTGAAATCGAACCGCAACAGGAACAGGCCTGACAGACTCTGGAGCGCGTGGGCGATGGGTAGAAACAACGCAGCGAAGACCGCACCAAAGACCAGCGCCTGCTTCGGCCCATTTCGAACGCCGAACGCGATTGCGCAAGTCATTTCATGTTCGCGCACAAACCGCCACACGAGAAAAACAGTCGCGCCTTGAAAGCACACCACGCCTGCGAGCACACGCCAGACTGAAGGAGGCTGACTCGCAGCACCTGCTCCGCGAACGAGCAACGCGAGAAGTGAGCCGATGCAAACACATGCAAAGATTCCCACGAGCAGTCGCAGGAGTGATTCGAGCTTCCAGGGTTTGTCAGGCAACACGTCACAAATCTAACGGGGCGAATCGCCGGAGACGATTGAAAACTCCGTCTCAAAGTTCCAAACCAAAGGCGTCAAGCCCCGGAAAACCTCCGATCTTCCAGATTCAATCTGCCACCTTCGTGGTGCGCATCTTGACAGTACCCCCAGAATGTTGGTGTTCGGTTCCTCATGGATAAGAAGAAGAACAACTGCACGAGAGCGAATGGACCATGAAAACACATGAGACAAAGGAACTGTCGCTGGCCCA
>JABFSR010000185.1 GCA_013140495.1 Verrucomicrobiota bacterium | reverse complement strand
AGCCGGAGGAAAGCCTCCTTCTTACCGCAATTTCGCATCGCAACGAAGATTTGTTGATGCCTCCCAAGAAACCGAAGCTACCAGATGCTGTCATTGCCAACTTCGAGCGTTGGATACGCGATGGAGCCGTCTGGCCGGAAGGTGACAAGCCTACCGAGGCAGCAAAGCCCAATACTTTCGATCTCGCAGAACGAAAGCAACGGCTGCCGTGGATTTGGGAGTCACCGCAACGCCAGCCCACGCCTGCTGTGACGAACACCACATGGCCGATTGCCTCAGTGGATCGTTTCATCCTGGCGCGTCTCGAAAAGGAAGGACTCCAACCAGCCCAGCCCGCCGAACCGGAAATCTGGCTGCGTCGGGTTTACTTCGCATTGACAGGTCTGCCGCCGTCGCCAGAGGAACTCACCGCGTTCCTGAATGACCGTTCGTCGGGTGCGCGCGAGTGGGTGGTGGATCATTTGCTGGCGTCTCCACAGTTCGGCGAGAGGTGGGCGCGACATTGGCTGGATTTGGTCCGCTACGCAGAGTCACGCGGGCACGAGAGCGACTTCATCATCCCCAATGCGTTTGAGTATCGCGACTATGTCATCCGTGCCCTGAATGCGGACGTACCTTATGACGCCTTCGTTCGTGAACACATTGCAGGTGATCTTCTGCCGAATCCCCGGCGACATTTGGAAAAGGGCTTCAACGAGTCCATCATCGGTACCGGCTGGGCGTTTCTCGGTGAGGAAATCCACGCGCCAGTGGATACGCGACAGGATGAAACCGACCGGGTGGATAACCGGATTGACGTCATGTCCAAAACATTTCTGGGGCTCACAGTTTCTTGTGCGAGATGTCATGATCACAAGTTCGATGCGATATCCCAGCGAGACTACTACGCGCTGGCTGGCTTTTTCATCAGCTCAGGCCAGAGGTTGGCGCGCTTCGAGACCATGGATAACGAACGTGGGGTTGCCAGCAAACTCGATGAACTCAAAGCACGGTGGGTGACCAATCTAGCCTCAAAGATTTCAACCGCTCAAGCTCCCGTGCTTTCAAAGTTAAAAGACTATCTGGTTGTGGCCTCGGAAGTCGTCATGTCGGAAACCAACGCAGTTCCGAAAGTGGGCACACGTCTAAAATCATCGTCACTGCAGCAATCAATCAAGGAGTCAGTTGCCCGGCTTGCAACTGTTCATTCACTGGATACGAACATTCTTGGTCAATGGACGGTCGCAGTATTGAATGCGGTCAATGATGCCAGTGATGCGTTGCATCCTTTGGCGAAGATTTTTTCCTCGGAGACAAACAAAGTTGAGAGGACGAATTCTCCGATACGCGAGCCTAGGCTGCCGGAAGCTGCGCAAGTCATCGTAGATTTTGGAAATCTCTCAAAGCACAGATGGTTCGCGGATGGAGTCGGTTTTGGGCTCCGACCTGTGCGCCCCAGCGAATTGCAGCCTGTTCCACCTGTAGGGACAAACGCACCGACGCTGCTCCTTGCTACTCGCGCAGCGGCCCAGACTGATGCGGACTGGCGTGACCTTGATCTGAGCCCCGGCGTCGAACGAGAGCCAGCCATGTTTGGAGGTTGGAAGCGCGATGGCGTGATGCTGCGATCTCCGAAGTTTGAACTCGGCAGCGGCAAACTTCATTATCTGGTTCGTGGCAGCGGAAAAGTTTTCGCCACCGTGGACTCGCAGCGCCTCGTCACCGGCCCATTGCATACGGTCCAGATCAAGGAGTGGGGCTTTAAGGACAACTGGCATTGGGAGACTCACGACCTCTCGGATTATGCAGGTCATCGCGTTGCGATCGAATTTTCACCAGGCAACGAGTTCGACACATCCATCGCGATGATCGTTGAGTCCAAAACCGCACCGGTTGATCCAGCCTCACTCGGCCAACAAATGGCTGATGTTCTTGCCGAACGCAAATTGGATTCAGTTGAAAACATGGCCGCTGCGTATCAGGATATCTTTGCCGATGCGGCCAAGTCGTTTTCCGTGAGCGGAGCGACCGGACTTTCACTTGAAGTTGAACGCTGGCTTGCGCAGAGGCCAGAGTTGTTCTCCGGCAAGGATGACGAATGGCCTGAGACTGTGAGCCGGGCGATAAGTGATTATTTCAAAGCGCGCGAGCCTCTTGTCAGCCGCGTTCAATGGAAATCGCGCACGGCACCAGCGATGATGGAGGGAAACGGGATGGATGAGTACCTCCTCGTTCGGGGTAAACATCAAACGCCAAAGGGGCTTGTCCCACGCCGGTTTTTGGAGAGCATTGCTGGCTCGGAGCCAATCGGTAGCGATCAAGGAAGCGGGCGTCGCCAATTGGCCGAGGCGATCACATCGCCGGAAAATCCATTGTTTGCCCGGGTGTTCGTCAATCGCGTGTGGCATCATTTGTTCGGTCGCGGAATCGTTGCCACGGTGGACAACTTCGGCTGGTTGGGCCAGCGTCCGACGCATCCAGAGCTTCTCGACGATTTGGCTGCTTCGTTCATCCAGGAGGATCATTGGTCCATCAAGCGACTTATCCGGCGGCTTGTGCTTTCTCGCACTTACGCCATGTCGAGCAAGCCCGCCGATGCAGACGCAGAGCAGCGCGATCCCGAGAACCTGTTGTTGCACCGGATGAACCTGAAACGTTTGGAAGGCGAAGCAATTCGCGATGCCATGCTGATGGTTTCGGGGCGACTCGATCTGCGAATGTATGGCCCATCCGTCCCGCTGCATGAATCGCAGTTTGTCGAGGCGCGAGGACTTCGCAGCGAGCGCGGCCCTCTTGATGGTGAGGGACGTCGAAGCATTTACGTGGCAGCGCGACGAAATTTCCTGCCGATGATGATGACCGCGTTTGACACGCCCACTCCATTCACGACCGTCGGGCGGCGCAACGTATCCAACGTGCCCGGCCAGATGCTGTTTCTCATGAACGATCCGTTTGTGCATCAGCAGGCTGGCGTTTGGGCAGACCGGCTTTTGAAGGAATGGCCGGAGGCTTCGACTGAGCAACGGATTCGCAACCTTTACCTTGCCGCATTCAGCCGCGAGCCTTCTGCAAGCGAGATAGCTCGTTGCTCCGCCGCGTTGCGCGAGGTGAATGGTGTTTCGGATCAGGCTTCCGCGGCAAAAGATTCGTGGACGGAAGTTTGCCACGCGCTGTTTGGTGTGAAAGAATTCATGTATGTCCGCTGAGATTGTTCACTGTCGCCACTGTCTTAGTCGCCGCGAGGTGCTGAAGACCTTCGCGTGTGGGTTCGCTTCGGTGGCTTTCTCGGCGTTGTTTGGCCAGAATCTGTTGCAAGCGGGCACACCAAAGCCGAGTCCTCTCGCTCCCAAGCTTCCGCATTTCAAGCCGCGAGCGCGCAGCATCATCTTCCTCTATATGGACGGCGGTGTGTCGCAGGTTGACAGCTTCGATTACAAGCCGCTGCTGGAAAAACATCACGGTGAGGATCCGCACAAGGCCATCGGCAGGCTGGAGAAAACGCAGTTCGCCAATGTTGGCAAGGTGATGAAATCGCCGTGGAAGTTTTCCCGTCGCGGTGAAAGCGGCCTCTGGGTCAGCGATCTGTTTCCGCACATTGCGGAAGAAGCAGACTCGCTCTGCGTCATCAAGTCCATGACCTCGAATTTTCCGGAGCACACCAGCGCCAACTACTTTTTGCATACGGGTACGGGGCTGCAAGGACGTCCGAGCATCGGCGCATGGGCGACCTACGGATTGGGCAGCGAAAACCAGAACGTGCCGGGCTTCGTCCTGCTCAATGGCGGACTGATTCCTTCCGGCGGCATGGACAACTTCAACAACGGATTCCTGCCTGCCACCTATCAAGCCTCGGTGTTTGAAGCCAAGGATCCGCCATTGGCCAACATTCGCGCCTCGGAAAAAACTCCACGCCTTCAGGAGTTGAAAACCTCCCTGATTCACGACCTCGACGAAGAGACGCTGCAACAGGCCGGGCATCTGGATGCGTTGGAATCGGCAATTGCCAATCATGAACTGGCGGCGCGCATGCAATTGACCGTTCCGGACCTGCTCAATCTCGATGGTGAAACCGCGGCCACGAAGAGGCTTTATGGTCTCGATTCTGACTATGAGTTCACCCGCGCCTACGCCAAGCAATGCCTTACGGCGCGGCGGCTTGTTGAACGCGGAGTGCGTTTTGTGGAGTTGACCTGTCCGAAGATCGGTGGTTATGACCGTTGGGATGCGCACGGCGACCTGAGGAAGAACCACGGACAAAACGCGCGTGCCGTGGATCAACCGATCCGCGCCCTGCTTGTGGACCTGAAGCAACGCGGTTTGCTGGATGAAACGCTGGTGGTGTTCTCAGGCGAGTTTGGGCGGACGCCATTTGCTCAGGGATCCGACGGGCGCGATCACAACGAATTTGGATTCTCACTCTGGATGGCAGGTGCGGGTGTGAAAGGCGGTACAAGTGTCGGCGAGACGGATGATTGGGGTTACAAGGCCACGGTGGACAAATTCGAGATGCACGATTTCCACGCCACGTTGCTTTATCTTCTCGGCTTGGATCACACCAAACTGACCTACCGCTTCAGCGGTCGCGACATCCGATTGACGGACGTTTACGGCGAGGTGATTCACCAGGCTATCAGTTGAGGCGAGCGGTGTAGAGTTCCAGCAGATTAAGAGAGAGATTAAGATTACGGTTAAAACC
>JABFSR010000135.1 GCA_013140495.1 Verrucomicrobiota bacterium | reverse complement strand
TTTGTGAATGCAGGCGCAGAGGTGGTCCAGGCGCTTCCTTTTTTTGGCACGCGTGAAAAACTCAACCGCGCGGGCTACGGCGCGGACACCGAACGCATCAACGCCGCCGCCGTGAAAATCGCAAAGGAGATTGCCGGCAACAAAGCGCTGGTGGCGGGCAGCGTTTCGCGCACGCAACTCACCGAACGGGAAGGCATGGGTTCCCTTGGCAAATCCCGTGACCACATTGCCGAACAAATCCGCTTGCTCAAGGACGCCGGAGTGGATTTCCTCATCCTTGAAACTTTTTTCCATCTCGCAGAAATGAAAATCGCGCTTGAATGTGCTGCCGACGCCGGATTGTCCGCCGTGGCAACCATGAGTTTTCGTCCGCTCATAACCCAATGCACCGATGGTCACAAGCCCGCCGAGTGCGCGAAGGTGATGGCTGATTGCGGCGCGATTGCCGTGGGTGCGAACTGCGAACAGGAGCCGGCGCGGATGCTGCCATTGCTTCGCGAAATGCGCGGAGCCACCAGTGTCCCACTGGCAGCACAACCTGCGGCGTTTCAAACCACCGAACAATGCCACAGCTTCACGCGTCTCCCCGCGTTCCCCGACGAACTGGAAACGATTCAGGTTTCACGCCGCGCCTTCCGCGATTTTGGCCGTGCGGCGGAACAGGAAGGCATTGGATATCTCGGCGGTTGCTGCGGCTGCAACGCTGCCTACATCCAGGCGCTGAAGGATGGATTGACGGATTGGCGGAGGCGATACGAACCATGAATCTGATCTCCCGATGAACAATGCTCCATTCACCGCGCTCGGCATTGATGTCGGCGGCACGAAAATCGCCGCCGGGATCGTGACGTTCCCGGATGGACGCGTCCATTTGCGCCGGCAGATTCCAACGCTGCCCGCGCGGGGAGGCGAAGCAGTGTTGGACGATGTGTTTCAACTCGCCACGGAACTTGCAACCGAAGCGGGCTCTCACAATTTTCAAGTCAACGCCATCGGTCTGGGCATGTGTGAACTGGTGAACACAGACGGCGACATTGTCAGCGCGAGCAGTTTGCCCTGGCAAAGTGCGGACGTGCGTGAAGGACTTGCCACCATCGCTCCAACGGTCATTGAAGCTGACGTGCGCGCAGCAGCACTGGCGGAGGCATTGTTTGGTGCCGGTAAATCGCAGTGCATATTTGTTTATATCACCGTTGGAACTGGGATCTCCTCCTGCCTCGTGATAGAGGGTCGCCCGTTTCTTGGTGCTCGTGGTGCCACGGGCACATTGGCCAGCAGTTTGTTGCCACATCTTGGCCAGCCGTGGGGTTCCGGTGCGACGGCGACGCTGGAGCAAATTGCCTCCGGGCCGGCGTTGGTCGCACGCTTCAATCAATTGCACGGTCATGCACGGTCCGGTCAGGAAGTCGTCGCGGCGGCTCAGGCCGGCAATGCCGGCGCATTGAGCGTCGTGCGCTCAGCGGGCGAAGCTCTTGGCGCGACCATCGCATGGCTGGTCAACGTGCTCGATCCCCAATGCGTCATCATTGGAGGTGGACTCGGCTTGAGTGAAGGCGCGTATTGGGAGAGTCTTGTTGCGTCGGCGCGCAAAACCATCTGGTCGGATACTCATCGCAATCTGCCCATTGTCCGCGCAACAACCGGAGCCGACGCCGGATTGATCGGTGCGGCGGCGGCGGCGTGGAAGAAATTTTCTTGAATGAAACTCCAAATTCCAAGCACCAAGCTCCAAACTGGCATCACGGCGACTCACCGCGTACCGAATTGGTGCCTGGTGTTTGAAGTTTCTCTGGTGCTTGAAGTTTGGAGCTTGGAATTTTATGCTGCCGCGCCAACTCTCAACCCATAACTAACAACCACACACCATGCTAACCATCACCGCCAACACTGTTCTTCCCTGCACCATCACCGGATCATACCCACGCCCGCGCTGGTTCGACGAAAGCATGTGGGGCCGTCCGCTCGACACCTGCATGATGGATGTCCGTTTCCGCGAGAAATTTCAGGACGCGCTCGCCTCCGTCATCAGCGATCAGGACCGTGCCGGTCTCGACATCCTCACGCACGGTGATCTCCATTGCGATGACGACATGGCTGGACGCTCCTGGCATCATTACCCATTGCAACGCTGGGCTGGGTTTTCTGGAGACTATCTTCAATCCGAGGAAACCAGATCGCCCTGGCTCCGTTATCCGCCGGGCACATTGCTCAATGAGATTTACACCGGCTGGCGCTGGCCGCGCGTTACTGACAAGGTTGAACATCGCCCGCTGGACTACGCAAAAATCTGGCGGCTCGCCCAGGCGAAGACTTCCAAGCCCGTGCGCTTTGGGACATGTTGTTCGCAGGTGATGGGGCTTTTCCTCGATCTCCACACAAACAAATACAAGGATCAGCGTGAGGTGCTTTGGGACATGGCAGTGGCGATGAACAAGGAACTCCTTGCGCTGCGCGATGCCGGTTGCAAATGCATCCAGATCGAGGAACCCACGCTCCATTTCTGGGCGAACACTTACGGCGCCAACCATGACAACGTGAAGTACATGATCGAATGTTACAATCGCGAGGTGCAGGGTTTGGACGACGTTGAAATCTGGATTCACACCTGTTGGGGCAACCCGAACATGCAGCGCGTCATCGAAAACGACAGCTACCGCGAATCATTCCAGCTTTATCTCGAAGCCTGTCGCGGTGACGTGTGGACACTTGAAATGAAGGATCGCAACATGCGCGAGATTGAATTGTTCGCGCCGCTTAAAGGGCAGTTGAAGAAAAAAATCTGCGTCGGCGTTGTGAGCCATCGCCGGCTGCAGGTGGAAAGCGCGGAAGAAGTCGCCACCTCGATCCGCGGCGCCTTGAAACACATCGCGCCCGAGCAACTGATCGTGTCGAGCGACTGCGGCTTTGGCAGGCAGGGTTGCAATCGCGACATCGCCTTCTTCAAAACCGCCGCCATCGCCCAAGGCACAAACATCGTCCGCCGGGAACTTGGACTGCCCGCGCCCGTCAGCAGAGCGGAGAATCCCGCACTTCAAACGGACATCGTACCCAAGACACCCGATCGTTGAGCCAGGGGACAGATGTTTATGAAGAACAACAATCGCAAGGGCGTGACGCTTTGGTTTTTTGGTTTGCCGGCATCCGGCAAATCAACGTTGGCAAGAAAAGTAGTCAACGATTCCACCGGTTATGTTCTCTTGGATGGCGACGAAGTGCGCCAGACGGTCGCCAACTTCAACATGGATCACAACGCGCGTTTGTTGCACCTGTCCTACATGGCATTTTGTTGCCGGCAACTCAACGAGTGCGGCATCAACGTCGCTGCTGCTTTCGTCACACCACTCCAGCGCCATCGGGCACGCATCCAGGAAATCCTGAACGATGTCCAGTTCATCTGGCTTCGATGCGCGACCGCGACCTGTGTTGCGCGCGATCCGAAAGGGCTGTGGAAAAAGGCGTCGCGCGGTGACATGCCCCATCTGACAGGCGCTGGTGGCGAGTGGGAAGACCCGTCCGATTCTGCGTTAACCATCCAGACCGACGACGTGTCTGTTGATCAAGCCTTCGCCGCCATCAAAGAGCGTTTTGCATTGAACAAACCTTGACTCAAACACCGGGCAACACCTCATGCTGGAGATGTGAAAGAGAATCGAGCCGCAATACCAGGTCACTATGAAAAACAACGCTTCATCCATCACCCGCCGCCGTTTTCTGGCGGATTCAACCAAAGCCGTCTCCGCGCTCGCCGTTGCGCCAGCCTTCATTTCCAATGCGGCTGCGCCTGGAGAAAGTCGGAAGCTCTCACCCAATGACAAACTAAACGTCGCGTTCATCGGCGTAGGCGGTCAGGGGGCTGCCGACATTGATTCGGTCACACGCGCCGAAGAGGTCAACGTCGTCGCGCTTTGCGATGTGGATGAAAGCCGGCTCAACAACGCAGGCAAGAAATTTCCGGGCGCGAAGCATTACCGGGACTACCGGAAAATGCTCGAAACAGAAAAATCCGTGGACGCTGTGGTGATCGCGATTCCGGATCACAGCCACGCTGCCGCGACCATGATGGCCCTCAAGCTGGGCCGGCACGTCTATTGCGAGAAACCGCTCACCCGCACCGTGAAAGAGGCGCGTGCTGTGGCATTGGCGGCGCGTGAAGCAAAGGTTGCCACACAGATGGGCAACCAAGGAATGGCCTTTGAGGGGAACCGGTTTATTGAGGAGTGGCTCGCGGATGGGTGCATCGGACCAGTGCGCGAAGTGCATGTCTGGTCGGACCGTCCCACCAGCCGAGGCAAGCTGCCTGGCTGGTGGCCGCAGGGCATTCAGCGTCCCACCGACACCCCGCCCGTGCCGGCCAATCTGGATTGGGACTTGTGGCTCGGACCTGCGCCGCAACGCCCGTATCACCCGGCTTATGTTCCATTCAAATGGCGTGGTTGGTGGGATTTTGGCTCCGGCGGACTTGGCGACATGGGCATTCACAACCTCGCACCGGTTTTCTCCGCACTGAAGCTGGGTGCACCGACAAGCCTGCATGCCCGATCCACGCCCGTGTTTCCGGAATCCATTCCCCTCGCAAACATCGTGCATTATGAATTCCCTGCGCGCGGAGAAATGCCACCAGTGAAATTGCATTGGTACGACGGCGGGATGCTGCCTCCGCGCCCTGATGAACTCGAGGACGATCGGGAGCTGAATCACGAGGACGGTATCATCTTCGTAGGTGACAAAGGCAAGATGCTGGTCGAGGGCTGGGGCGGCGAGAAACCGCGCCTGATTCCTGAGTCCCGCAACAAGGAATACCAGCGTCCGCCGAAAACGCTGCCCCGTTCTGTCGGCCATCACAAGGAATGGTTGCTTGCCTGCCGCACCGGATCGCCGACACGCTCAAACTTCGAGTTTGCCGGTCCGCTGACGGAAGCGGTGTTGCTCGGAATGGTCTGCGTGCGCAACGGCGGGGACAAACTCGTGTGGGACAGCGTGAACCTCAAAGTGACCAACGACGCAGAAGCGAATCGCTTTCTGCATTACGACTATCGTCCCGGTTGGGAATTGTAAACCATCATCGCATCGAAATGGTTGGAGAATTTCCGCTACTGGATTTTGTCACGCAAGCCTGTTGGCAGAACTTAAAGGCGCTCAACAGTTGCCCTACCGTGCCCGGCGATGAACACTTCCGCGCTTCTACGACTCGGTATCGTTGCGAGCCTTGCCTGTTAATTCAAAATCCGGCTGCTGAGGACGTGGCTTACCCGGCCTTCAACCCCGCCACAAAACCAGAACCGACTCGCGAACCCAAGCCCTAGGAGACAAATCTCCGCCACTTGAGAATCATCTGCCTTAAGCACAAATTGAGATTTGAAAGCTCAGCCTTATTCAGCGTCTCCTTAGGGATACTTGTCGTCGGAGACGAACTAGACCCGGCCATATTACGGATATGTCCTTAGTGGCATTCTCAGACTCGATTCAGGGATTTCTCTATTTAAGTCCGAGGCCTTTAAGTTCATTGCTTTGGCGCTGTTGGTTGCGAAGACATCTAGTATGCCAATATAGCGTTGAAAGCTCTCGTCTGTGGTGGCTAGTGCTGTTTTTATTGCCCCACAGGCCGTCGCACAAGGCCATATCTGAACTTTGAACCCAGTTTTGCCAGATGCCCCATCGGCCCCCGTCCCGGCGATTTGAATCTCATACAAATATTGTGATTTGTTAGCGCAGTCACAATTGGGATTGGCAGCTGAAATTTGCCCTGGCAATCCGGAAGCGCTGTTTTGCTGCTTGTTGAGAACTGAGAATGTGTGTTGAGCCATTTCAAGGCTAGATTTTACAAAAGCACCAGCGGTAGCGCTGGGCATATTGTCGAGTGAACGACCCACTTGTTTGGCGATGCTTCCAGCATTTGCAAGCTGATTTCGTTGTGATTGCAGCTCGTCCATTTTGAGCTTTAGGGCTGAATCTAAATCAGCTTGGGCAGCCTTTAGAATGCTATCGAGTTCGGAAAGGTTGCCTTCGTTGGGGTCACACATCAGTTCACAGAGGACATCTTCAATCCGCTTCCAAAAGCCATCGACCAATCCCTCTACAACCTTTGTCGCAACGTAGCCCGCGCCCACTACGATCGCTGCGGTGGAAAGCGCGCCAAAACCTGCAGACTCCAGCATAGCAGTAACGGGACCTTCCACGAGCCCGGCACCGAGCAGTTTTTCGTTCAGTTCCTTTATTTTGGCCTTGGCTTCGTTCATTGCATACTTTTTGGACGTCAAATAAAGGCCGTCTATAACTCCTTCACCCTTATGCTTCTGGTATTCTTGGAGAAAATCGGAGGCTCGTCCGACGCTCTTAATGAAGGTTTTTGGATCGGAAACAACAATTTGTCTCAACACTGCCGAAGAACTAACAGGGGTGGACTTTTCCATTTTCCCGCCAGCGGATTCATGGTCAGCATCTCCTCCAACCTCGATTTGGTCCAGCATACCCTCTAGCAGCTCGGACTTTAGTTCTCCGATTGAAGCTGGATCTGTAAGCGGCGCGACTACAAATGTATTAAAATTCTCAAGCAGTGCCTGTCGATTTTCCTTGGCCTCGCGCTTCCCGTTAACCGCTGCCTTTTTAGCGCTTTCATTGGCCAGTTTCAGACAATCGCACCAATCCGTTGCAGCCGATAGTGGAATAGGGGGCAACCACAAGGCTGCGGCGAATACAAGAATACGAAGATAGGCCCGCCACAGAATCAGGAATGAACCGAGTGTCGTATTTGAGTTCATGGATTCATCAGGATAATGTCGACGTTGGAAAGTGCCCATTTTGTGCTTAACGCAAAATCGCTGATTACGATATACGCGGGTGCGTTGGGGTTCCAAGAGAACAGAACGAGTCGGTCACGGGTACCTACGACATATCCCGGCTCGATGGACTTTCGAACGACTGGCAGGATTGTCAACAGCGTGTCGGCGGAAACGCCTGCATTCGTTGGCACGAGCTGCCGAAGACCGTCCACATCGCCACCCGACAGGGTATTGTGAAACTTCTTCCAAGAGGATTCGGTTCTGGTCTGATCCATCCGCTCGAATCCGGCCAGTTCAAGCTGGGCAACCGTGAACCTTTTGTTAACCAAGTCGAGGACAGAGCGGGGAGTATCATGGATTAAGGGTGGTGGTGTGATAGCGAGAGGTTCGTGCTGGCTCTCAAACCATTTTGAAAATGCTGCTAGTCGTTGCCCCACCAAGTAGGGATTGAGCAGGAGGTCGCCAACTTGCGCATTTGATGGAGCCTCGCTTTCCGAGCGTATTGGAGATGGGTCAACTAGCAGCCAAGCCGCGATGAGGTGTGGGTTCTGAGTTTTGTTCGTCCATACGGTTAAAAGCGCGGTATCGAAGAAGGGATTGTAAAAAGCTGTCAGCGGGGACTCGGAACGTAAGTGCCCGGCAAGGACGAAGGAACCCGAGAAGAACCGGCTCCATGTATCTTGAATCACATTTGCAACTGTTACGTTGGTAAGAAAGGCTAGGTTGTGCCTCGGATCAAACCTGCTGGCTGCCAACGGAAAATCGACCGCAGCGAAGTTCCGAAAGACCCCTCCTAATGTCGCAAGAACTGCGGCAGATTCGGTCGGTTGTGGTACGGTGACGGGCAGGTTCGTTGAAGCAGCTCCGCAAGATGTGCCAGCAAGACCAACGGCAACGCGAGATGGCGTGGCGGTATCGTCCGAAATACATGGCTGCATGCTAAGAAAAAGCGCACCCCATGTTATCCAACAGGAAGAGAGCAGTTTCTGCGAAGTAAGCATGTCCGGTTAGTCTAGTCGCTCGCTAACTTTTTCCGTGCATGCTCACGGATTTGGGCAATGGTTTTGAAGGTGACCCCGGTGGTTTCTCCCGTCAGTCCGAGCATGACTTCGCTCACTTCTGTCCGAGTGTTTCCCGTCATTGATTTGTAAATATCATATGCTTTGGCTTGGTCAGTGGTGTTGGCCGCGCTGAGATTTTGATAGATGGACATGTTCATCATTGCAGTTGTATTGGCGTTGTACGGTGTGCCGCTTGATGCCGCTGAAGCAGAAGCCGCCCCCATCGCGGCTGCCCCGGCGAGAGCGAAAGTCATCTGTCCGAATTGATTCCAAAAGAACTTCGATTTTGCCTTGCCTAGATATTTGTCCTCAGACTTTCGAAGTTCATCCATTCCCGTGAACCAATTGCTCTCTTTCATTTTGGTGGTTACGGATTCGTCAACTGTCTGCATAAACCGCCACTCAGCTTGCAAGAATTTCGAGGCTAAAGGAGTTTTTGATTCTGGAAGTGTCTTCAACCCCAAACTATGGGAATAATTGCCCAACAAATCCGAGTCTTTGACCGGGGTTGAAGCTGAAAGCTCGATTACAATCGCCGCGACGTGATTCCAGTAGGGGGTGAAATCACGATCCTTTTCATCACCCAGCACGAAAGAGTCAAACTCATAGTAACTCCCCAAACCAGGAGCGGCGGTTGTTGATGGAGTGAACGCAGGATGTTTGGAGTTCAACACTGGATAGTTCCTGGCGATGGTTCCCCAGTTCGATCCGGATGTGGTCCGAAACCGCCGTTCTATAACCTGAGGCAGCACGACTGCAACTTCCCCATCCTTTGTGAGCCATCTTCGAGTCCCGGCTACAGGTATTTCTCCGTGATCAGTACAAACCGACACCTTAACCATCGGGGAAAAGAGATAACTCAAGTTGCAGCCTTGCCATTTATAAGCTGGAACTTCGGGCATACTGGCGAGCGGATTGATTATAGCCATGTCAATCATTGCGTGGGAAACTGGGGTCTCGGAGGGAGGAATAAGAATCAGATTTGAATTGCTGGCAGCCACTGAACAGGGAACCAAATAAGCCCGGACAGACGCGTTGCTACAAAGACACTGCCGCAACTGCAATGCGGCATACATGGATTTTAGGATTGTCTCATCCGGATCAAAGGCGAATGAAATCCGCTGGTAAGGGTTCGTTGTTGGCCGACCTTTTCGATCCGTAATGGTGACCATTTCCTTGGCCTTGTCTGTAAACAAAGATTTGGCTGCCGTATCTTGGAAGCCGGATGGAAATCGTATGGCAACCGAAAAAACGGTTTTCGTATCATTTGGAATCTTAAGCGGAATGGAAGCTTTCGCCCTTATTGTCTCCAACTTTACGGTTGGAGGGCTTGTTCGGGTTGCGCAACCAGATATGAGAATAAGAGTGCAGAGGAGCCATGATAATCTTGAAGGAAGGTAATCACAGCAGGGTGAGTGTTTGGCGGTCTTCCGCACAATGACGGTGGTTCTCATTTTCATAGTTTCATGAATAGGCATTGGTTTAGAGATTTGGAAATACAGTGGCACATTGTGGTATTCGCACGAACGGACGCGCTAGAGGCATTTGCCTGGGCAAATGCCTCTAGTGGCGGCGAGGAATAGTTTCGACTGCCCGGGTTTGTTGACGTAGAACTGAGGCGATGCCTTCTGGAGTAAACCGCCTGTTCTGCCGCCGCTATGCGCTGGCGTGGCTGACGCTTGTGCTGGGCCTGGCGGCATCCGCCGGGCTGGGGTGGAAGTTGTATCGGCAGGCATTGGTGTTGGACGAGCAGCGATTCAAGTTGGAAGCCGCTTACATCGCGGCGCTTCTTGAGGGCACGATGGAGCGATACGAGGAACGGCTCTCCCGGCTGGCGGATCATTGCGCAATGTTCGATGAACTGCCCACCGAGGTCTGGCATTTCCGCCGGGGCGACATGACCGATCTGAGCGGGAATCTTCCCAACGTCAGCCATGCGCTTTACTGCCCCAAGGTCCTTGCGTCTGGTTTCGAGGCGCACGCCAGGCGCGGTCAAGCCATCTGGAAGAATAAATACGAGTTTGATCCCTCGGCGCAGACAAACAGGAATCTTGCCCTGCCAGTCTGGCAACTATGGAATCGCGAAGGTTTTCAGCGCGTTCCGCCTGGAACGGATATGGCCCAGGAGGCGGAATGGCATCCTTCCTTACGACCGGTGCTGGAACGCGGGAATGTCTGGATTTCGCCGGGCCAGTCAAAAATGCGGCGTACCGACGGCTCTGTAGAGAACGGCTTCTGGTTCGTCTTCAATCTTTTCAAGCTCGACCAAACGCAAGCCACCTGGAGATTGAGAGACGAATCGGAGGCAGAGCGGGTGAAACGCCACGCTGGATTTCGTGCGGCGGAATCCCTGGGTATTCTTGCGGCGTTCATCTCAACGGATCGCATGGTGGAAGAGTCATACAATGGCCCGCAAGCTCCCCGCCGCCTGCATGTCCGGCTCTATGCCAGCCGCAAGCCAACTGCTGAAACTCTGTTAAACCCGGAAACCCGCCCGCCAGAGAAACCCAGTCATCACGAGGTCATCGTGCAAGCTTGGTATGGCCAGCGATGGTCGCTCGAATTTACGAGCACTCCGCTTTTTGAAGCTGATTCACCCCGCTACCGCGCTTGGCTTGTCCTGTTTGCCGGCATCGGAATGACTGCGCTCGCTTCGACGCTGGTAGGTGTGGCTCTTCGCGCCCGCAGCAGACAGGAACTCATGACCGAGCAAATTCGCGAGGCGCGTGATGCGCTGGCCGCCGCGCAACAGGAACGGGAGAAGTTCAGTCACGATTTGCATGACGGCACCATCCAGTCGTTATATGCCATCCAACTCGGGCTGGGCCACACTGTCGAGAAGCTTGAAGCTGAGCCGGTCAATGCGCGGCGGGAATTGTCGGCGGTGCGCGGAGAACTGGACGCCGTCATCGCCGAGATTCGCCGGTTCATCACGCCGGAGGCACGTTCCGACAAGCCCGTTGATCTCTGCGCTGTTTTGCGCGCACTGGTGGAACGGGCACGCGTCGGCACGGATGCAAAGATTGGTTTGCACTGTATTTCCGAAGCTTCCCAACGTCTGACCGGAGATCAGGCTGTCCAATTTGCCAACATCGCCCGTGAAGCCCTGAGCAACAGCCTGCGCCATGCAAAAGCAAAGCAGGTGGAGATTGAGCTGCGTTCGGAGCAAGACGCCGTGGCTTTGGAAATTTACGATGACGGAGCGGGCTTTGATCCGAAGTCGCCGGGTCAGAAGGGCGTCGGTCTCACCAGCATGACGATGCGGGCGCAGGAATTGGGCGGGAAGCTGGACATTCAATCGTCGTCAGGCAGGGGAACCCGCATTGTGCTTCGCGTTGGGGTGTCTCCTGCGGAACGCGACGAGCCAGAAGGCATGGAAGAAGACGAAGAAGAAGCATGAAACCTGAAAACAAAATCAGACTATTGCTCGTGGATGATCATCCGGTGGTGCGCGATGGCCTGCGCCGGATCCAGGAACTTGAGCCGCGAATCCAGATCGTCGGTGAGGCGGGCACGGTGCTGGCCGCTGTGGAGGCTGCCCGACGGCTCGTCCCTCAGATGATCGTGATGGATGTCCGCCTGCCTGATGGCGATGGCATCGAGGCCTGCCGTCGGATCAAGTCGTTTTTGCCGGAGACCCACATCCTGTTTCTGCCTTCTTATGCCGACAACCGGTTTGTGCTGGCGTCCATGGAAGCCGGTGCCGATGGCTATTTGCTCAAGGAGAGTGGTACGCAGCGGATCGTGGATGCGATATTCGCGATCTTGAATGGAGGGACAGTGTTCGATCCGGTTGTCAGGCGCGATGCTCCGGGCAACCTGCCAAGTGGAGCTGCGAATCCGTTGAATTCCCTGGCGGAAAGGGAGGCACGAGTTTTGGCGGAGGTTGCCAAGGGCAAGACCGACAAGGAAGTGGCCGTGGCACTGGGTCTGACAACCAAAACCGCGCGCAATTATCTGGACCACATCTTCACGAAGCTTGGTCTGCATACGCGCACGGAAGCCGCGTTGCTCTACGCGCGGTTCAGCGAGAAAAGCCGCTGGCCGGATTAACGGTTCAATCCGGTTCAACCGGGATGGACGATCCAGCATTGTTTCTCGTAAGATTCAACCGCCGCAGCAACCGTAAATCATGAAAACTGCAAAACTGACTCCCACGTTGGCGCTGGCCGTCGTTCTCGTTCTGAACTTCACCGCCCACGCAGCAGGGGAAACGGATGATCTCAAACCCATCTTCAACGGCAAGGACCTCACAGGTTGGAAAACACCTGATCCAAATCCGTTTTGGAAAGTCGCGGGCGGCGTGATCGTGGGCGAAAACGATGAGGCGAAAAAAGGCAGCATGCTCTGGACGGAGAAGTCGTATCATGACTTCGTTATCGAGTGCGAAGCACGCTGGAGCGGTGAGATTGACAGCGGCATCATGTTCCGCGCGCCGGAACTTCAGTTGCAGATGGGCATCTCTCGCAGCTTGAAGCGGGACCTGACCGGCTCGTTCTACACCGGCGGCAAGGAGAAATATCCCGAGGCGGGCCAGGCCAGAGACCTGGAGAAATTGTTCAAGCCCGGCGACTGGAACCACTACCGGCTTGAGGCACGGGGCGACACCTTCACCGTCTGGCTCAACGGCGTACAGAAAGTCAAATACACCAACACCAATTACGTCGGTGCAGGGCCGATCGGTCTGCAAATCCATCCCGGCCTCGCCATGAAGGTCGAGTTCCGCAATCTCCGCGCAAAATCGCTGGATTGACCTCCGTCTGCGGGTGGGGCGCAGTTTTATCCGGCGCGTTTCATCGAGAGTCGCGTGTCACGCGCGTGTAGTTCAGATAGTCGGTCCCGTTCACGATGGAATGGGAAAGCTCCAATTGATAGTCACCGCGCCCGGTGCGGACTTGTGTTCGATGGACGAACTGCTGCACGTCAACCGACCTTGGTGACGGTCCGTCACGGAGCAATTCCTTCAGCACGCGACCATTCATGGAGTTGGGAGGTTTGATTCCGTTAAGGTAGCAAAGCGTGGGTGCGAAATCCGCGTTACCACTGGACACATCGCTCACAACACCTGATTTGATGTCCGGCCCGACGGCTATGAGCGTGTTGTGAACATCATACGGACTGCTGGTGCCGTGTCCGGCTGGTTCGTCATCCTGCTGGGTTGAGGTGCCCTTGTAGCCGTGTTGATTTGCTGCGGCAGTCCAGTTGGCCGAAACCAAAATGTCTGCGGCGCGCGGGTGTGTCCAATGCGCGAGATCGAATGAGAGCGTGCCAGTCACCACCCCGTCAGGTTGGTCATGCTTTGCTGGTCGGGTGAAAATGGCACCCACCCAGTCCGTAACTTGCAATCGTTCCACGATGCGACGGATTTTCTCCGCGTCGTGATTCTTCACGTAGATCGCGCCCTCGACGATGAAGACATCCTTCGATTCAACCTCCTGCTTGAGCAATGTTTCAAGCCCGAGCTTGCCGTCATGGGTTGAGAAACCGTGGTCGGACGTGACGAAAATGTTCACCTTGTCCTGCAAGCCTCTTGTCGCAAGCGCGGCGACGATTCGCCCGATCTCGGCGTCCACTTGGCGGATGGCCTCAAGCGTCAAAGGCGCCCCAACTCCGTGTTCGTGTTGCGTGTGGTCTGGATCGGACAACCACATCAACGTGACGTTCGGCTGAACGTCATCCAGACCGATGCGCAGGTAAGCGTCCACAGCGCGACGATTGCGGAGCGTGTTCGGGCTGGCGTCCGGCGGGACAGGTCCAAGGATTTCCTTCACGCGTGGCTGTAGCGAGGAAGGCAGGACCAGCTCGCTATGGATGATGCCGCCGCCTTTGATCTTGTGATTGAGCAGATACGCCGAGCCGCTGGATCCGGAACTGACGGCAAGAAGTTTTCTCCCGCCTTTCTCCAATACCTCGCCCAGCGACGGCGCTGTGAGCAGGTGTCCGCCGGTGGCGGCTTCGATTCGCTGCAAGTGGGCGGCGTTGCCCGTGTTGAATTTTGTATCCGCAGAGATTTCCGGGAAATAGACCGAATTCCCCATCAACCCATGTCGAGTTGGATAACAGCCGGTCGCAATCGAAGCGGCGTTGACCCGCGTGACGGTGGGGAATATCGAGTGGTGATTCTTGCAGACGACTCCCTGCTCGCCGAGGGCGTGCAGGTTTGGCATGAGTTCCGGCGTGACATAATCCGGGCGCAAACCGTCCAGCACGATCACCAGCGAAGAATGATCCAACCGGGCGGCGTTAACCGGCGGATCCATAAGCCGGCAACCGGAGCCAGACACAAGCACCACGGTAACGAACAGGATGACAATTGCCATGACTCGGCAGGCGGGACGACATCGTTCACTCATCCCAACAAGTGTGGCAGTCGGAACAACCGGGTCAAGGGCAGGGTTGGCGGCAAGGCTCTTGTGATTCTTTTCAAACTTTGGCATTCCGATAACGTGCTTGCCTCCGGAAACGCATTGATCTAAGAAACGGTTGCCACAATCAACGCCAACCAAACCATGACCACCTCGAATCGTTTTACCCGCCGTCAATTCCTCAAAGCCTCCGCCGCGCTGGCGGTTGTCGCGCCGTCCATTTTGCCATCATCCATCTGGGGCGCGGCGAAAGGGCCCAACGACCGGCTCACGCTCGGCTTCATCGGCATGGGCAAACAAAACAGCGGCCTGCTCAATGGTTTTATCCACAACAAGGAAACACAGGTCGTTGCAGTTTGTGACGTGGATACCACGCGCCGCGAGAACGCGAAGAAGACGGTCGAGGATTATTACGCGAAGCAAACCGACAAAGGCACGTTCAAGGGTTGTGACACTTACAAAGATTTCCGTGACTTGATTGCGCGCAAAGATATTGACGCCGTGGTGGTGGCAACACCGGATCATTGGCACGCACTCATTGTTATCGCCGCTACGAACGCTGGCAAAGACGTGTATTGCGAGAAGCCGCTTTCCCTGACGATTCCCGAGGCACGCGCCATGGTGAACGCCGTGCGCCGCAACAACCGGATTTGCCAGACGGGCAGCATGCAGCGGTCGTCCCAGGAATTTCGCAAGGCTTGCGAACTGGTTCGCAACGGACGCATCGGGAAAGTGAAACAGGTGATCGTGGGTGTGGGAACGTCAAGCAAGTGGTGCGATCTTCCCGAAGAACCGATGGAGCCGGGTTTGGACTGGGATTTCTGGCTCGGACCAGCGCCCGTGCGCCCCTACAATTCCGTGCTCAGTCCGCGTGGTGTGCATGACCACTTTCCAAACTGGCGCAGCTACCGTGAGTATTCCGGCGGCATGATGACCGACTGGGGCGCGCATCACTTCGACATCGCGCAATGGGGACTGGGCATGGATGACAGCGGACCTGTGGAAATCATCCCGCCGGAAGACCCTAACGCCAGCACCGGCCTTCGTTACCTCTACGCGAATGGCGTGGAGATGATTCACGATACCAGCCGTGGCGGCGCGACGTTCATCGGATCGGAGGGGAAAATATTTGTGGACCGCGGCAAATTCCAGGCGACACCGGAATCCCTTGGCGAGGAAGCGCTGGGTAACAATGCAATCAAGCTCTACGCGAGCAGTAATCACCTGCAGGACTGGCTTACGTGTATTCGCAGCCGCAAGCTTCCGATATGCGATGTGGAAATCGGCTGTCGGTCGGCAACTGTGTGCCACCTGGGCAACTTGGCTTACTGGAATCACCGTCGTCTCAAGTGGGATCCGAAGAAGGAACAGTTCGTTGGTGACGCAGAAGCGAACACCTGGCTGGATCGCCCCAAGCGTGGGCCCTGGAAAACATAACTCCCGGGTGTGCCGTCAAACGCACACTGGTCAGCTCGGATACTGAATGCTAGACTTCCGCCAAGAACAATCGCTGTCGTTTTATGAAAATCGATTCGACAATTGGAAGCCCGAATGAGGGCAGCCGCATTCAACGCGACTCCCGCGAACCCGCAGGCCGTCGTTCCCGCGCCTTCACTCTGATCGAGCTTTTGGTGGTGATTGCCATTATTGCAATCCTCGCATCCATGTTGTTGCCCGCCCTCAGCCGGGCCAAGTGCAAGGCCCAGGCCATTGGTTGCTTGAACAACACCAAGCAGATCACTTTGGCCTGGCACCTCTACTCGGGCGACAACAATGATCGGGTGGCCAACAACTACGGCGTTCAGGAAACCCTCGATGCCATCACCGTGACGAAGACCTTTGACAACTGGGTCAATAACGTCATGACGTGGGGTGCAAGCACGGGGACTGCGGATGTCAGCAACACCAATACGGCATGGGTGCTCAACGGTGTTCTGGGCAAATATACCAGCGGTGCCATCGGATCCTACAGATGTCCCGCTGACATTTATCTCAGCCCGGCTCAAAGGAGCAGGGGATACAGCCAGCGCAACCGAAGCCTTGCTATGAATTCGATCTTCGGTCGTTTCAAAAGCACCACCGATCCCAACCAGGACCCCACCTTGAGGGGCGTCAATTGGGGCTTCACCGAGTACAAACAATATCTCAAACAAACCCAGGTGCCGCGCCCCTCCAAGACGTGGTTGCTGCTTGACGAACATCCTGACTCGATCAACGACGGCTACTTCATCAACAACCCGGGTGCCTCGGCTTGGCAGGATATTCCAGCCAGCTACCACTGCGGCTCCTGCGGATTCTCCTTCGCGGACGGACATTCCGAGATCAAGAAGTGGAAAAGCGCGGCCTCCAGGTACAGCGCCGTACAATATGGATATCCAGCCACCAAGGCTTTTGATGCGGCTGGTCGCGACGATTTGGCCTGGTATCTCGAACGAACCGGCTACGTCCTCGTCAGCGGTAGCAGGCCTATGTTTGGTTATTAGCGAGCCAGGCGAATGCTTATGGCTTCGCAGGCTTTTCAAACTTCTCGTGCAGTTTCTCGTGCAGAATGCGCTGGTCGTCCTCGCTCAGGTCATTGAGATATTCCTTCACCAGTTCGTTTGCGCGGAAGGTTTCCGCGCGCTTCACCGCTGACTGAAACTCATCGTCGGTTTTCCAGAACGATTGGCCTGAGTCAAACATTACCCAGGGCTTGGGCCGCATGTTGCCGTCCTTCTTTCGATACTTCACGCCATCCACCAGCGATGACCTCCCCACGAAGCGCCACGTGCGATCAAAGAATATGCGGTTCGCGCGAAGCGTTTTGCCCGAGTCCTCGTAGCGCACCCACACCGTGAACGATGCGGTGAACAGTTTTGCCCGGGACGGATGATCGCGAAAAGTTCCCATGTCATTTTCCGGCTGACTCGAACTGCGCGAAGCCTTCACCGAGACTTCGATGCGGTTCGTTCCACAAACAATTGCCAGATCAGCAAGCCGGTTCTTTTCGCGCCCTGCCGATCCGGCATCGAAATTCGTCGCGCTCAAATCCGAAATGAGACGAGGCAGGATGTCTTCAAGACCAGCGATGGCAGCATCCTCAAACTGCCGCCACACCGTGGTGTAGTTGCCGCGCACGACGTTGGTGCTCATTCGCGCTGTGAGTTCGGCGGCGATGTTTGTCTTGAGCACATCAAGTCTGGAAGCAATTACGTCTGCGCCAAACTCTGCCGCAGGCACGCCGAATGAACAGAGAACAGCAAGCAAGACCGCCAGCCAGACTCTGTTGTTCGCTGTCTGTCTCACGGCAATTTCTGGGGTGTCGTTTCCAGCGGCGGGACGTCTGCAAGTTTCTTGCCTTCCGCGCCACCGCCAAGCTCCGCCAGCCTTTCGCCCGCCGGTCGCACGCGCGTTTGAAAACTTGACGTCGCGTCGTTGAACGCGCTGTTGGCACGCTCCAGTCCAGCGCGGATTTTCTCGAAGTGTTCGGTGAACTTCACCACGCGCGCATAAAAATCCTGCGCTGCCTCGGCGATTTTCTGCGCGTTCTCCGTCTGTGCGTGTTGCTGCCAGCTCACGCTCACAGAGCGCAGCAACGCGATGAGCGACGTGGGTGTGGCCAGCATGATGCGCTTGCTCGCGGCCCAGACGATGAGGTCGTGATCACCTTCAAGCGCCGCACTGAACAACGATTCCGCCGGAAGAAACAACACGACGTGATCGAGCGAATTTGAAAACTGACTGGGGTAATCCCGGTCGGCGAGGCTTTTGATTGTGGCCTTGAGTTTGGTCGCGTGCGCGGCGAGGGACTCCGCGCGCTTCGTGGCATCCGCGACATCGAGGGCGTTGAGGAAATCGAGATCCGGCACTTTGGCGTCCACGATGATGACTCGCTCACCTGGCAGCCGCACGATCAGATCCGGCTTGCCTTCATCGCCCTTGGATTGCTCGATGAAATCACAATGCGAACTCATGCCTGCTGCTTCAACCACGCGTCGCAATGTTTCCTCACCCCAGCGTCCGCGCGCCTGGTTTGACTTGAGAACCATGCGGAACTGCTGCGTTTCGGATGCGAGTGATTGACTTGACAGCGCCAGCGCCGCCAACTGCTCCTTTACTTTGCCTAGCGTGTCGGCTTGCGCGGTTTCACTTTGTTGCAAGCGCTTCTGGTAGCTTTCGAGCTGTGATTTGAGTGGCTCAACCAAGACTTTGATGGACTCCTGGCGCTTGTCGAGATCACCTTTGGCCGACTCTTGAAACTTGCCGAAACTTTGCTCTGCCAGCCGCAAAAACTCCGGGGCGCTTTGCTTCAACGCCTCGGCGCTCATCGCGCGGAAAGCCTCACGCAAATCGGTCAGCGCTTTGTCCTGCGCAGCCTTTGCTTCCGCCATTGCGCGTTCGTGCAATGTGCGCTGTTCAGTGAGCAACTTTTCCGCGCTGGACTGGTTGGCCTGGGCCGTGGCGAGTGCCGTCTTTGTTCCGACAAGTTCCTCGCGGGATTGCTTTAACTCGGCTTCTCGTCCGTCGAGTTGCTGGCGCAGTTCGTTTTCAAGCCGGTTGTCCGGCGGTGGAGCAGCGGCAACGCGTCCGCGCCCGAGCAACCAGCCGATAAGCACGCCCAACCCACCGCCGATGGTGAACGCGATTGCGAGTTGAAATCCGAGAGGCATCTGGGTTGTTCCAAGTTCCGTGTTCCAAGTCAGAAGTGCGCGATGACTTCGATTTCCACGCTCGCGCCCTTGGGTAGTGCAGCGACCTGGATGGTGGATCGCGCCGGGTGATTCTCCGTAAAATATTTTGCGTAGATTTCGTTCATGCCGCCGAAGTCCGTGAGGTTGGTCATGAACACCGTGGACTTCACCACGTTCGCGAACGTCAGCTTCTGGTCATCGAGAATCGCCTTCACGTTTTCGAGCACGCGTTTGGTCTGAGCCTTGATGTCACCGGCGATCAGGTTTCCGTCCGTAGGGCTGATTGGGATTTGCCCGGCGCAGAATAGAAGATCCCCGATACGCACGGCATGGTTGTACGGGCCGATGGCAGTGGGTGATTTCGCAGGTTTAATGATTTGTTTCGCAGGCATGGGTTTAATGAGTTAGGTCAACGGACTGATTCAACGGAACGGGGACGA
>JABFSR010000132.1 GCA_013140495.1 Verrucomicrobiota bacterium | reverse complement strand
CTGCCGGTGTGTGTCAAAATGATGGGTGCGCCCGCGCCGATAACGGGTAATCCAACGCTTTGCCACGCGCCAATTCGCGACGCCGTCGCGATATTGCAACTGGTAGTTGTGCCCGACATAGCCCTGGATCGTGGCGGTAAAATTCGTGCCGCTGACGCCGAACGATGTCATCACGATCAGGTTTCTGTCCAAAACAGTTCCCAGGTTGACGAAGCCGCCGGGCAACGTGCCGTTCCAAGTCATGATGTCGAGCGTGCCGGTGTTGGTGAATGTGCCGCCGACGTGGAGCGAAGCGTTGCCGGACAACAACAATGTGCCGCTGTTCGCGAAATTGTTTGTGACGCGCAATCCGGCGGGCGAAAGCACGCAGATCGCGGAGTCCGCGCTGCTCTCCAATCGGTTTGCGATACTCAGCCAGCCGTTGGTGATGTTGAGCAAGCCGCCAGCCTCAACACGGAGATAACCCGCGTGCTGCCCGGCAGAATCCACCACCACAGTCTGACTGTGGATGATAGCCGCGTCGTATCGGCTGGGCTGCCAGGGTGATGAGGTCGTTGTGTTCGTGCCGGCAATGTTGACGCTGACACCGATGACCTGCCAGTTGAAGATCGAAGCGTAACGGCTGTTGGCATTGCCGGTAAAGGTTATCACTCCTGGTGCAGGCCACGCGGCAAGCTCGTTCAGATATTCTTCGAGATCTGTGTAGCCGTCGCTGTCGAAGTCAGCGTTATTGTTCGGCACGCTTGGATTCAAGCCATGCAAAGCTTCCCAAGAGTTTGGCAAACCATCGCCGTCGGTGTCCCAGCCAGCGGGATGATTGAACGGAGCGGCGAATGTGTTCGTGTCCGCGCGCAAGGCGAGCAATCCCTTCCACTCCAGACCCTCGCCTGGGCTGCTGTTAAACGGGTCATCCGCCCACGCAATGATCTGCCCCGTGCCCGTGATGGCTTCGTGCGCGAGTCGTTCGTCCACGGTATTGATCGCGCCGGTGTTGCCGAGTGCAATGTCGTAATCGCGCTCCCACCAGCGCGAGCCACCATAGCGCAAGGCATTCGTCAACGTAGCCTGCGGACTCAACGTCACGCCGATGTTGATGTCGTAGGCCGTGGCCTGCGGCAAGATGGACGAGTAATTGCCATCGGCAGAACTGGTGTCATTCGGGTCGGCGTCTTTGTTGGTGTCCTTGAGATTTCCACTCACGTAAGCGCGTGTGACAGGCCCGCCATCCCCACTGAAGATACTGGTGCCGCCGCCGGCACTAACGATGTTCGTGCCGGACACATCATCGCCGCCATCGCCTGCGAGATGGAAGTTGTTGATGAAATTGTTGAAGCTCGGCTGCCCGCCCGCCCCGGTGCCGGCGGTATTGAACCAGTTGTAGAAAACATTGTTGCGGAAATCATTCAACGCACCTGTGCCGACTTCGCTGCCCACGCGCGGGAGACGCCCCTTGAGATGCGCATAGAAATTGTTGATCACGCTGACCTTCGCATTCGACCCGGCCTGCAAGAGCGAGCCGAGCGCGTGGCCCCCATAGACACCTGGATTTTCGGCGTCCGCCTGCGGATAGTTTTCACCCTGCGCCATCGTGCAAAACTGGATGGTCAGATTGTTCGCCAGTTCGTTGGCCGAGATGGTTTCGTCCGTGGCGTAAATCGCCGTGAGATGATCAAGCATGATGTTCTGCCCGCTGATGTCGAGAGCATCGAACACGAACGAGTCCGGGAAATCTCCTGGCGTCGGGAGCGTGGGCGGGTCTTCAAAACTTCTCATGCCGTAGCTCGGCGCAAACATAAGATTGCGCGCAATCGTATTGGCGCTGCTGGCCTTGGTGACGCCGCCCGCGATGATGACCGGGCCGGGCGCAGTCTGGCCCGCGATGGTGGTGTTTCCCGACAAATTGTAGCGCGAGGCCGCGTCCCAACCGTGCATGTGATTGCTCTCCGCGCCGAAGCGACCGAGCCAGAATGTTCCAGCGACATCGAACACAATGGTGCGCGGGACACCGGGCGGAAAATTCCCATCGGTCAAGCCGTAGCGCAACGTGCCTGCCTCGTTGTGGTTCATGTTCCGGTCCAGCTTTGTGACGTGATAAACAATTCCTCCGCGTCCGCCCGTGACGAATTTCGCCGCGCCATCCGCGCCGGGGAACGCGGGCAATCCCGCCGGACTTCCGGGAACAACTACAAGTGACGCTACGGTGCTGGTGACCGAGCCGGCGCTGTTCGTTACAATGACGGAATAATTGCCCCCGTCGTTCGTGGAGGTGATTGGAAATGTTGCCGTCGTGTTCGTGAGCATCGGGAGCGGCGTGTTGTTGTTGAAATACCATTGGTAACGCAGCGGCGCACTGCCGGTTGCCGTCACCGAGAATGTCGCGTTGAAGCCAGCAACGTTTGTGAAGTTCTGCGGCTGTGCCGTGATCCCGGGCGCAACGGGCGGCAGCACGGTGAGCATGGCAACAACGCTGTTGGTTAATCCGGCGCTATTGGTAATCGTAACCGAGTAGCCACCTATGTTGTTCGACTGCGCATTGAGGATTGTCAGCGTTGCGTTGGTGGCGTCAGCGAGAGGTGTATTCGTGTTGAAATACCATTGGTAACGCAGGGGCGCGGTGCCGTCAGCGTTAACCGTGAACGTCGCAGGATCACCGACCACGACGGACAGGTTCGCAGGCTCGGACGTGATGGACGGAGGTGTCGAGGGCGCGGCTGCTTGTGGTGCGACGTCGGGGAAAGTGGTGCCGATCCGGATTTCGTCCACTTGGAAAACCGCATTGCTTCCGTTGGCATTCTGATTGTTTGCCTGGAGGCGAAGGGTGTTGATGGACGAGAGATTGACTTCATTCTGTACGAACGTCGCCGTGGCGTTGCCGGGTTCCATCGTCAGGTTGGTCCAGTTGACCCAGATGTAGGCCGCGTCCACCGCCGCCGTGCCGTCGGTGACGACCTTCATCAAAACAAAATACGTCGAACCACTGGTGACCGGATAATCCGGCGACTGAAAGGGTGCATTGACGTTGTGAGCGCCCGTGCCCCAGACCGAGAAGACATTGGAAACCGTGGCGGTGGTATTGGGGGAGCCAATTGGCACACGCTCGCCGCTGCCCTCGAAAAGACTCACCGTGGATTGACGTGAAAACGGCAGAGTGCCGAGATCGAAGTTGAGCCTCTTGTAGAGAAAACTGATCCAGGTTGTGGCACCCGGCCCGACGGCCACGCCTGCGCCGCCGGAGAGATTGTAGTCCATTAAACGATTGGGCGTGGCTGTAGTGGTTGTCGTGGCGACTGGATTCCCGACAATGACACTGCCGCCAATGGTCTGGAGGGCATTGCTATTCGCGTCGGTGTAATTCAGGCTGACAGCGGAGTTCGTGCCCATGTGATTCCCCGCGCTTCCGGCGGTCCAGGAATTTGTCCAACCCGTGCCGCCGGTTTGCGTCGCAATGGTGGTGCCAGCAGGGTAATCAAATCCTTCGTAAGCAATGAGCGCGGCGTGAGAGTTGATTTTTGAACAAAGCGCAAGTCCGATGAAAGCGAGGTTGCCGATGTTGCTGATGAAAATCCTGTTCATGAAATTGTCGGTCCAAGTGTCCTGCTGCGAGTCGGATGTTTGAGATTTCGACACCCAAAAGACGTGTGTGTCACCCGGGCCTGAAAATGACTATTCCGCCGGTTCATTCTGCGCATCCGCGTTGTTCTTCAAGTCGGTCCAATCAACTTTCTTAGCCTTGGGATCGCGACCGTTTATGAACTCTTCGATGTTCGTGTAGCCGTCGCCGTTAAGATCGCCGGTGGCGTCGCTGGCGTTCGTTGGGTTCAAGCCGTGTTTCTTTTCCCACGCATCGGGCAGACCATCGCCATCGGTATCCATGTAGGGTTTGCCCTTGTAGTCTGGATAGCCGCCGACTTGTGAGGGATGTGTAATTATGCCGAGCGGAATCAGTCTGATGATTTCCGCGATCGCCGCCTTCGAGTAACCCACGCCGCCGAGTTGCGCTTCGATTTCAGCGGCAGATGTGGCGTTGACCTTGCCGGTACGGACGGTTTTTGTAATGCGCTCATCCACCGGGTCGCGCTTGGGCAATGTGGCGCCGGCATTGGCGAGGACAGTTTCATACGCGTTGTTGGCGGATTGAATTTGCAGCGGCGCGTGAGGGTATGGCGCGTTGGTGCGAACAGCAGCGAGAACTTTATCGAGAGCATGAGCTTTAACGTCAGGTTGAATCCCTCCGTCCCAGTTATTTTTTGTTACTTTCTCATTTCCGTCCACAATGTTGCCGCTCATGTACGCCACCCCAAAATGATCCACCACGGTCTTGCTGCGTTCGGATTCAGGCTTGAGCAGGCGATAGGAAATCGGCGCGTCCTTTGGCGTGGCGGGGCCGGGCTTGAGGTAATTATTGATGATGCTGAAATAGCTGCGGTGATCGCCGCCGTCCACCGTGCGATGCACCCAGTTGAAGAGCACGTTGTTTACAAAGGTGAAGTCGCCGATCATTCCGACGCTCGGATTGCGACCGGTGTTGCAGGCCCATAGGTTGTGATGAAACGTGCTGTTCAAGCCGCCAATCGTGCTTCCGAAGGCGTGATGAAATGTGTTCAAGCCCTCGCTGAAAATTGAATTCTGAATCGTGATGTTCACCGTGGGCAGCTTCAACTCCTTGCTTCCGTCCGGCGGTTGATACATGTGGCGGTACATGCTCATGTTT